>NZ_JBCNYA010000016.1:0-86769 GCF_049727805.1 Frateuria sp. YIM B11624 | reverse complement strand
GCGGGAATAGCTCAGTTGGTAGAGCACGACCTTGCCAAGGTCGGGGTCGCGAGTTCGAGTCTCGTTTCCCGCTCCAGTTTCCAGAAACCTCGGACCACCGGGGTTTTGTTTTTTAAGCGGACCGCTATCGACGCGCTCCGCGCGCGATGGCCAGGTGGCAGAGTGGTCATGCAGCGGCCTGCAAAGCCGTGTACGCCGGTTCGATTCCGACCCTGGCCTCCATTGCGCGAATCCCGAAGGCCCGCCACCCGGCGGGCCTTTTTCGTTCATCGCCCATCGTGTCCATGGCAGGGGAAGGGTAGGTGGGCTCCGGCGCCTGCTGCTAGGATGCCCGGGCCTCATCCACCGTCCGCCCGGATGGCGAAACTGGTAGACGCAAGGGACTTAAAATCCCTCACCCTCGCGGGTATGCGGGTTCGACCCCCGCTCCGGGCACCATGGGACCGGGTTCCCGTCCTTGCCGCATCCGCAGATTCCGATGGCCAACCAGCACACGCACGACCCGTCGGGCCCCGGTGATTCTCCGGCGTCGCTGGTGATCCTGCTGGTGGAGGACGACGCCCTCATCCGCATGGACGCCGCCGACATGCTGCGCGAGCTGGGGCACGAGGTCGTGGAAGCCGAGTACGGCCCCGACGCCATGGCAGTGCTGCAGGCGCGGGCGATCGACGTGCTGGTGACGGACGTGGGACTGCCGGGCATGTCCGGCACCGAACTGGCCGAGCGCGCCCGCCGTTTGCAGCCCGGCATCGGCCTGGTCTTCGCCACCGGCGACACGGAACTGGAAAGCCGGGGAGGGCCGACGGATGCCGTGATCCTGTGCAAGCCCTACGACAGCGCGAGCCTGGCCGAGAGCCTGCGCCGGCTGTCGGGCTGACGCAGGTTCGGCTTCCGGATTTCCGGTCTCGCGAGGAAGCTCCATTCCCGGTTGCGCCCGGAGAAGAATCACCAAGCTTCGACCGCGACCGGTCTGCTAGCGGGCGGCGCCTTCCGCGACGGTCCAGTCGCCCTTGCGCGTACCCGGCACCAGTCGCCAACCCGGCGCCAACTGCATCGTCCATCCCTTGCCGTGCAGCTTGCCGTCCTTCGCATCGCCTTCGGGTGCCGCCACGGTCAGGCGAGACCAGTCGCCCGCCATCAGCGCGCCGCCGTCCACCTCGATCCAGCCCCATGCGTCGATCACGTGCATCGTCGGGTAGACCGTTCCGGCCGCACCGAGCGGCATCAGGTTGCGCGGGTCGAACTCCACGTTCTTGTCCCCGAGCGGCAAGTGCAGCACCGGCCCGGCGATGAGCTGCGCCTGGTACGCGGCAGCCTGCCGGGTACGAACCTCGGCGCGTGCGCGTTCGCTGGCCAGCAGGGCGGCGCCGCCGTAACGGGCAGCCCGCTCTTCGAGCATGGGCTCGGCCCGCAGGTCCACATGGAGCGCGGTGGCCAGCAGCTCCGCCGGCGAGCCGCCCTGCACGATCGCCTTGCGCCAACCCGGCCGGTAGCGATCCAGCAACATGCCGTAGGCCGGCCCGGTGGCATAGGCGAAGGAGCGCACGAAGCTCGGATCATTCTTCGCATGCACGGCGAGGTCGTGGCGGGCCATCGCCAGTTGTTCTGCCGGCGACGTGCTGCCGACCATCACGCCGGTGTACTCGGCCAGGCCCTCGTTGCGTTCGAGCGTCGCCTCGCTCTGCCGCGCGGCGGGAAAGCGCCGGTAGCGTGCGGCGCGGAACGCCAGCGCATCCGTCGCGCGGGCTCGCCGGTCCGCATCGCTTGTGGTCGTGAGCGCCGCGTCCAGCGCGCGCCATTCCAACTGCAGCGTGTAGCGTCCTTCCAGGGTGTCGAGCTGCGGGTTGTCGACGTTGCCGGCGGGCAGGCCCAGGCTGTCCTGGATGCGGTGGAACGCCTCGTGGGTCATCAGCACGCGACGGCGCAGCGCGTCTTCGGGCAGCGGCCAGAGCATCTCGCTCCAGCGCACGCCGGCCCAGGTCACCGCGGTGTTGGCGATGGACTCGCTCGCCGGCAGCGTGCCCACGAACACGCCTCCGTCGGCATGCAGCCGGCCTTCGGCGTCCGCCTGGTTGGCGATCACCTTGCGCGTGGCGGGATCGACCAGCAGGCGCGGCCCGCACAGGCTCTTGCCCCACAGCCGGCCGTGGTCCGCCTCGCACTGGCGCGTGGCCTCGTCGAACCAGGCTTTCGCTGCTGCGGGCGACAGCGGCAGCGTCGTGGCGTCGGCCGCCGGCGCGTGCGCGCACAGCAGCAGGTACAACGCCGCGCCGGTGGTGGCGAGCAAGCTGGATCGGACTGTCGGTTGCATGAGCGCGGATTCCTCTGGGTGGTTTCGGGGTTGCCGCTTCAGCCTGCAAGCCGAACGTATCGCCCTGTTGTCGCGGAATCCTCCGATCCGCCGCCACCGACACATTGGTGATACAAACCCGTGCGATGTCATCGACCATGACGAATACAGACACGCGCCGGATCCTGGTCGTCGAGGACGACGAGAGCGTACGGGATGCGATCGTCGGCTACCTCGACCGCCACGGATTCTCCGTGCGGGGCGCCGACGGTGGTGTGGCGATGGACCGGCTGCTGGCCGCGCAGCCGGCCGACCTCGTCGTCCTCGACCTGATGATGCCCGGCGAAGACGGCCTGTCGATCTGCCGTCGCCTGCACGAACGGAGCGTTCCGGTGCTGGTGCTGAGCGCGCTCGGCGAGACCTCGGACCGCATCGTCGGCCTGGAGCTCGGCGCCTCGGACTACCTGGCCAAGCCCTTCGACCCGCGCGAGCTGGTGGCGCGGATACGCGCGGTGCTGCGGCGCCAGCAGACCGCCGACGTGGCGACGACGACGGCCTACCACTTCGATGGATTCCGCTACGACCCGTCCGCGGCCGTGCTGCTCGACCCGCGGGGGCAGACCGTGCCGCTGACCGCGGGCGAGCTGCGCCTGCTCGCCGCCTTCGTCAAGCGCCCGGCGCAACTGCTCAGTCGTGACCAGTTGCTCGACCTGACCCAGCACGATCCGGCGGAGCATTTCGATCGCGCGATCGACCTCTCGGTCAGCCGCCTGCGCCGCAAGCTCGGCGCGGCCGGCGCAGGCGAGTCGATCGAGACGGTGCGTGGCCTCGGCTACCGGTTCCGCGCCACCGTGACACGGCAATGAAGGGCTCCACGGTACTGGCGCAGACCGCATCCCTCGCGTTCGCCGCGCTGCTCATCGCCACGGTGCTGAACTTCGCGATCGTGCTGCTCACGCCCACGCCGCCCGCGGCGCGCATGAGCGTTGCCGAAGCCGCGGCGGCGTTGCAATCGGATGCGGGCGGCCGGCTCTCCGTGCGCACCATCGGTTCGCCTCCCGCTGGCGCGCGCAGCCGCCTGCTCGAAGCGAGCCTGGGCCGCCGGCTCAGCCTGCCGGCCGCGCGCGTGCGGGCGGTGTGGACAGGCGAGGGCGCAGGAGGCATCGCTTCCGGCGCCGGCCAAAGCGTCGTGCTGGTCGGCGAACGCGACGTGGTCGTCGACAGCAGCCCCGTCGGGTTCACCATGCGCTACGGCGAAGGCGTCGAGCTCAAGCCGGACACGCCGGTGCCGCCGTTCGTTGCCGCTATCCGCCAGCCCGACGGCCAGTGGCGTGAGGCCAGCCTGCCGGACCCCTGGTACGCCGCCTGGCGCCTGCGCATGGCGGCCACCTTCGTCGGCGGCATGCTGCTGCTGGCCTGGCCGGTATGGCGCGCAACGCGGCGGCTGGTCGATCCGATCCGCCGCCTGGGCGATGCCGCGGCGGCGACACGACTGGTCGGCGACGCCCCCTTTCCCGCGCAAGGCCCGAGGGAAGTCCGCGCGGTCGCCCAGGCCATGAACGACATGCACCTGCGGCTGGTCGCACAGGCGCAGGAGCGCACCCGCATCCTGGCCGCCATGGCCCACGACCTGCGCACGCCGCTCACCGGCCTGAGGTTGCGCGCCGAAACCGCGCCACCGGCCGAGCGCGACCGCATGGTGGCCGACCTGGCACGCATGGCGGCGATGATCGAGGAAGTGCTCGCCTACAGCCGGCTGGGTGACCGGCGCATCGTGCACGCACCGGTCGACCTCGCCTCGTTGCTTCAGGAATGCGTGACCGACCGCGAGGCGCTCGGCCAACCGGTCAACCTGGATGACGTGGCCGCGCCCTGCGTGATCGACGGCGACGCCCTGTTGCTGCGGCGGGCGTTCGACAACCTCGCCGACAACGGCATCCGCTACGGCGTCGCCGTTCGCGTCTCGCTGGTGGTGGAGTCAGGCATGGCCCGCGTGCGCTTCGACGACCGCGGCCCCGGCATTCCGCCGGAGCAACTGGCGCGCGCGACCGAGCCGTTCTGGCGGCTGGAGCCCTCGCGCAGTCGCGCCACCGGCGGCATCGGCCTGGGGCTCGCGATCGTGCGCGACGCCGCCCACTCCCATGGTGGCGACCTGACCTTGCGCAATCTCCCCGAAGGCGGCTTGCGCGCCCAGTTGGCGCTGCCGCTCCGGCGCAGCTAGCCCGCAGGTCGGGTGATGCGGCGCGTTGGTGCTCGGCCGGACCCGGACGCATAATCGGGCGTATTGCTCGCCATGCCCAAGGACCCGCCATGAACGCCCCCACCCGCATCGACACCACCCGCGTCATCCGCGCCCCGCGCGGCACCGAGCTGACCTGCAAGAGCTGGCTCACCGAGGCGCCGTACCGGATGATCCAGAACAACCTCGACCCCGAGGTGGCGGAGAACCCGGCCGAGCTGGTGGTCTACGGCGGCATCGGCCGCGCCGCGCGCAACTGGGAATGCTTCGACGCCATCCTGCGCTCCCTGCGCGAGCTCAACGACGACGAAACCCTGCTGGTGCAGTCCGGCAAGCCGGTCGGCGTGTTCCCGACCCACCCGGACGCCCCGCGCGTGCTCATCGCCAACTCCAACCTGGTGCCGGCCTGGGCCAACTGGGAGCACTTCAACGAGCTCGATAAGAAGGGCCTGATGATGTACGGCCAGATGACGGCCGGAAGCTGGATCTACATCGGCTCGCAGGGCATCGTGCAGGGCACCTACGAGACCTTCGTGGAGATGGGCCGCCAGCACTACAACGGCAGCCTCAAGGGCAAGTGGATCCTCACCGCGGGCCTGGGCGGCATGGGCGGCGCGCAGCCGCTGGCCGCGAGCCTGGCCGGCGCCTGCTCGCTCACCATCGAATGCCAGCAGAGCCGCATCGACTTCCGCCTGAAGACCCGCTACGTCGACGAGCAGGCCACCGACCTGGACGACGCGCTGGCGCGCATCGAGAAGTACACCAAGGCGGGCGAAGCCAAATCCATCGCGCTGCTGGGCAACGCCGCCGACGTGCTGCCCGAGCTGGTGCGCCGCGGCGTGCGCCCCGACGCCGTCACCGACCAGACCAGCGCGCACGACCCAGTCAACGGCTACCTGCCGCTCGGCTGGACGGTGGAAGAGTGGTTCGAGCGCCGCAAGAGCGACCCCAACGGCACCCGCGATGCCGCCAAGCGGTCGATGAAGCAGCACGTGGAAGCCATGCTCGCCTTCCACGAGAAAGGCATCCCCACCTTCGACTACGGCAACAACATCCGCCAGATGGCCAAGGACGAAGGCTGCGAGAACGCCTTCGCCTTCCCCGGCTTCGTGCCCGCCTTCGTGCGCCCGCTGTTCTGCCGCGGCGTCGGCCCGTTCCGCTGGGTGGCGCTCTCGGGCGATCCGGAAGACATCTACAAGACCGATCAGAAGGTCAAGGAACTGATCCCCGACGACAAGCACCTGCACAACTGGCTGGACATGGCCGAGCAGCGCATCAGCTTCCAGGGGTTGCCGGCGCGCATTTGCTGGGTGGGGTTGGGGCAGCGGGACAAGCTGGGGCTGGCGTTCAATGAGATGGTGCGGAAGGGGGAGTTGAAGGCGCCGGTCGTTATCGGGCGCGATCACTTGGATTCCGGATCCGTCGCCAGCCCCAACCGCGAGACCGAGGCCATGAAGGACGGGAGCGATGCCGTGTCTGACTGGCCGTTGCTCAATGCCATGCTCAACACGGCTAGTGGCGCGACTTGGGTGTCGCTGCACCACGGCGGCGGCGTGGGGATGGGTTACAGCCAGCACTCGGGGGTGGTGATCGTGTGTGATGGCAGCGAGGGGGCGGATAAGCGGATTGCGCGGGTACTTTGGAATGATCCGGGGACCGGCGTGATGCGGCATGCGGATGCCGGGTATGAGAGGGCTGTCGATTGCGCCAAGGAGCAGGGGTTGAGGTTGCCACTGGCTTGAGTGGGCTCGAACGTGCCTCTTCAGCCAGATGCCATAGGCTTGTGGAACGAAAATTCCCAAGGGGTGCGATGAGGAGATGTCGCCAGGGATTCTGGCCGTACAGCTCTTGGCGCTAACGGATGACACGCAAGATAACTATTCGGGGGAACGGTGAAAGTCATCAGCTTGATCAACATGAAGGGGGGCGTTGGCAAGACGACGCTCGCCGTCAATATTGCCGACTGCCTGACGAGACAGCACGGTGCCTCAGTGTTGATGTTGGATGTGGATCCACAGTTCAACGGGACACAGTGTCTGATGACGCCGGAGGACTACGTTGCGTATCGAGCGGCGGGCAAGGACACCATGCTTGACTTGTTCGATAGGAAGCGGGTTAAGGCATCTACTGTGCAAGGCTCGGAGGAAGTCAAGCCAAAAACATTGGAGGAGATTGAACTCATAGAGGCCCGTGCCAACTTTTACTTGCTCCCCGGAAGCCTCGACCTCTACCGTCTAGAGATGGCGCCCGGAGAGGGGCGGGAGAATCGCATCAAAGCGTATTTGTCAGCGATCACTGCAGATGCCAACTATGACTACGTCATTATCGACACGCCGCCGACGCCATCAGTCTGGATGACTAGTGCGCTCATAGCTAGCGACTACTATTTAATTCCGGTTCGCCCTGATCCTTTATCTTTGACGGGTCTCGACCTGTTGAAAAGTGTCGTGGAGGATCGGAAAGAGAACTATGGGCTGTCAGTGCGATGCGCGGGTGTAGTCCTGACGATGACCAGACAGGGCACTAACGTGCTCAGTGACGCTCGGACCTACCTCTCCGGTGATGGATACTGGAAGGACAAGGTTTTCACCACTGACGTGCCGCAACGGGTGAAGTTTGCAAAGCAGCAGCTGGAGAATATTTTCATGCTTGACTCCGATGCTCCAGATATGAAAACAGCGATAATCAGCGTGACCAACGAGTTGGTAGTAAGGACTGCGTGATGGCGACGAAGAAGACAACCCGATCAGAAACCGAGGTGGCGCTAAAGACGCTGGACTTGCTCCAGGAGCTGGTGTGGGCTATTCGTTCAAGAGAGGCGAATGAGCTTTCTAGCGGAGTTTCGTACCTCCGGAACCTCACGCTGCAGGAAAAGTTGGAAAAGCGAAAACCTGAAAAGAAGGCTTCGCTCGTTGAGAGGCGCAGTGATCTAAAAGCTCTGGTGGGATCGTTGCCACTGGTCCTTGCGGACGCTGAGTTGTTCCCCTCAAATGAAGACATCGCCAAGTTTGCGCAGGAAGCCTTGCGGATTCAAATTTCAAGGTGGGAGAAGCGTTCTCGTTACGAAATGATCGGTATGTTGGTCATGGAGTCCATGAGCGCAAGTCCCGCTCGTTTAAGGGAGGTGGCCGGCCTACTGAATAGGATTAGCGAAGAGTCCGATTCGATGGATGAAATCAAGAGAAGTGCGCGTCAGACAGGGTTCTCCTGGAACGAGGCCATTCGCAAGCTGTCAACATTCGTTGAATGAATACCGCAACAAAACAGGATTTTGGAACGTTCCTTAGCTACATTGATGGCTACTCTCTGAGCGCTATCGGGCACGATGCCGTTAAAGTCGCGCACGTAAGATTGGCTCATGCACAGTTTCTGGCGCTGCTTACGATAGCTGCCGAGCTACTCTCAGTTTCGGGATCGGTCAGCGGTGAGTTTGAGTCGTCATATGGTGAGCATGGCAAACGCTACTTCGGCGAGGTCGTTTCTGATTGCTCAGAATTCGTGATGTGTGTGTTGCAAGGGCTTTGTCGCTCAAGTGGTGGAACGCTGCGATCGGGAATCGAATCTTACTTGAAAGCGTTCTCAGCTGTTGAGCAACCGTTAATTCTTCAACGCACGTCCGTGCCGGATGTATTCAACGATGCTGTTGGAACGTCTTTTTTCTCCACCATAGTAGGGAAGAAGGTTCTCTCCGATCTTAAGGTGGTTTACGGCGAACTAAACTTTTATGTTCATACTGTTTCGTCAGCGCAAATGTTCGGCGCGTCGGCAGCTGGTAGCTTTCCCCGTTGGTCCGATAAAAATGAAAGGTTAATCGAACTGTTTGTTCGGACGGTTCGTTTATTCCTGTATGGAGTAATGGGCGCTCGGCGAGATTTCTATGACCGTTTCGATCATAGAAACAAAGTGATCGTTAATAGGTCGATGACCAGACAGCAGCGGCGCTCAGCAATGGGGGTTGACGACTGAGGTTAGCGGAAATGCGAGGAGCAGCTTTTCGGAACTAAAGGGGACGTGGCTAATTAAATCAGGACGATTAGCCACGTCCCCTTTTGTTGCGGCCGCTCGCCGCTGGCGCGCTCCGCGCCCATCAATTAACGTCGAGGTGAGTGATGTCAGATCAAGAGAACGATTGGCTTCAAGATGCCGCGTTGTCTCGCTCGATATATGAGATCGAATGCATCCGACGAACCGGTATTCTTTCCCCGAGACACTCCTCCGATCCATTGTTTAAACCTGCATTGATAAACGTTGTCATCTGTCTCAATGATCTCCTCCAGCGGGCACGGCAGGCGGGCACGCGAATAACGTTCGATGACGACGTACGCGAGGTCATTGGAGAACCGAGGGACGTTACTACGTTGATCAACGATTTCCGTGGCGCTATCTGCCATATGGCGTCACGAAGCGCAGTCGTTGAAGGTAACTGGGCCTTTTGGAATGTAGCCGTTGGGCCTACCGTGGCTATAGTTGAGTTTGGCGAGAGGAAGATTGGAGTCTGTCCATATCCTGGAGAGGTTGTAATAAACATTGGCCCGTTGGATGTCCTTCTGGAAAGGCACGTGTTCCGGGCTTATAGGGAAGTGCGGCGAGCTCTAGGAAAGTAGCGCCTAAAAAAATGGGTCAAAAAATAGGGGTCAGAGGCTGAGGTTTCCCCACATTTCCCCCAGGAAGATCATCACGTTAGCGTGGCTTGGCTGGAACGAGGTGCGCGCATCAAAGAGAATCGGGGTCAGGTTCACTTATCTCGCGCTCGGAAGTGAACCTGACCCCGTTCCGGTGCAAAGGAAGTCACGCCGGAATGACGCATAGGGAAGGATGTAATAAACGGGGTCAGAGCCCCTTATTCTCATGATCTGGCAAATAACCATATCCCTTTGCTAGATATGGCGAGTCGCACGAAGTAGGCGTATGGTTCGCACACGGCGCTGATCAGGGATGAGGATGGTCATGCACAAGGAAGATAGCGTCGGCGCGACTGCGCCGATGCAGGGCGGGGATCGTCGAAACGTTCAAAAGCGAAATTCAAACCAAGGGGAATTTTACATGCCACGTTCCTACTTTCTCCGCCGCGCCCTATCCGTGGGTGTCGGCCTGGCCGCTGCCTGCGCCTCTCTGCCCACACTCGCCGATGTGCCGATTGCAGTCACCTTCGCGGCAAACAGTGTCTGGGCGCAGGAAGTCGGCAACCTCACCCGTTCCGATGACTCGCTGGATTACACGGTTGCGGTCGCGGCGGGCAAGACATTGCAGCTCAACCTCCTGAGCCGCAATCCCAACGTTTTTTTCAAGGTGAAGGATCAGAGCCGCGACAAGGTGGTGCTCGATACCCGCAGGACTGGTGAGTCCACCTGGTCAACACCGAACGCGACGGCCACCACGTATGCGATTCGGGTCTACATCGATTCTGCCGCGTTAAAGTACGACCAAACCGCGAAATTCGCGTTGCAGATCGGGCAGTACGGGGCCGAAGACATGCAGTCGCCGGCGACCCCAGTGACGTTCGAAGCGGGCAAGCCATGGGCGCAGCGGGAAGGAATCTTGGCTTCCGGGGCTCCTGTTTACAACTTCACCGTTGCCATCGCGGCCGGCATGACAGTCAAGGTCAATCTCGTCTCGAGCAATCCCGAATTGCACTTCAGAGTGAATGACCAGACCCATGACAAAAAGCTGGTCGACACGAGCGCGACCGGGACGAACACCTGGTCCGAATCGGTTGCGACAGCGACGAATTACGCGATTCAGGTGTACGTCGATCCAGCGGCGATGTCATCCGGACAAAACGCACGGTTTACCCTGCAGGTCGGGCAATATGCTTCCGGGGACATGCAACCCGCTAAGCCAGCCAGCGTGACCACGGCTGCGCCAAAAGCGGGAGAGGATTGAGCCACGGAACGGGGTTAATGAACCGTAGGCAATAAAGGGAGCGGGAGTGAGTCACCCACTTTCTCGGACGGTCTAATTGGGAATTAATGGGGAGGCTAATTGAATTGATTGGAGCACGCATGCTCCGCATCCATTCCTCATCGCTGTAGAAACGGGGTCAGGTTCACTTATTAGCGAAGCCAAAAAGGGGCGGAGCCAATTAATTCGCTCCGTCCCTTGAGCAGTATTCGCTCGGAACTCAATCATCGGTCGATCTGACGCAGGAACGCGACGACGTTACCGGGTGACCACCCTGGTTGATTCAAATGCAACTTTGACCATAGCTCCAAGACCCCTGCCTCTTCGGCCGTTGGTCTACGTCCACCACCAGCACCACCGCCGCATTCAGGCGTAGACAGACGTAAGTCGAGTGTGCTGGTCTTTATGGTGATTGACACGCACACGGGAAGGGCGTCCCTTCGGCGGCGTTCAATCTGTTGTGTGATCCAGTCCGGACTAGCGTCCTGCAGCGAGCGTTCATCACCAGCTATCGACACGCGAATCATCGGCCCTTCTCCGAGTTGGGTAGCCCAACAGTGCGCCTGTTCGGTCGCAATACTTGAGACGTGAAACCAAAGCGGGGCCAGTTCAGACTGCACTTTTAAGTCGAACCTGACACGAGTTTTGATCCCAGTTTGAAATCCTGACCGGAACCCGCATGCCTCGTATCCATTTCTCATCACTGCTGCGCTGGCTTGTGCTTCCGCTGGGCTGTGTCGTCGGATGGGCGGCGCTCGCCAGCTCGCCCTTGCCGCTGCAAGGCCGCTGGGAGGTGGTCCAGGTAGCGGTCGATCGTCGCGACCAGCCGCACTGGCTGTATTTTCCGGACGATCCACGTCTGCTTGGGCGCCAGTTGGACATCGGTAGCGACGGCATCCGCTTCGACGACGATTCATGCCCCTGCCAGAACCCGGCGATGACCGCGCTGCGAGGCGACACACTGCAGCACTTCATCGGCGTGGGTTACCCGCGGCCTGCGGCATTCGACACACCAACCCGGCCCACCCTCACAGACTTCGGTCTCAAGCTCGCCGACGCGCCGTCGCGCCGCTGCGGGTGTCCTGCACGCCTGGTGACACGCCATGGAGTGATGCCTGGTTCGTGGCGCTGTCCGACGACAGGCTGCTGACCAACTACGACAACAATGGCTATGTGCTGGTCCTGCGTCGGCGCGGCAAGCACGACCCGGTGCAGGCATCGTTCGTCTGCGCGAAAGCGCGTGGCGCCACGGAGCAGGCGATCTGCGCTTCGGCCACGCTGGCCGGCTACGACCGCAGCGTGGCCGCCGCCTATCGCTTCGCGCTGCAGCGGGCGGACGGCGAGGCTCGGACGATCCGGCAGACGCAGCGAGACTGGATCGCCGCCCGCGACGCCTGCGGCGCCGATGCTGACTGCCTCGGCAAGAGCATGCGCGAGCGCCTCGATCAACTGATGCAACCGTAACGATCGCTCAGGATATCGGCTTTTCCTGACGATAGATGACCTGACCCCCTTGCCGTCTCCTCCCCGCATGGCGGCGCTCGTTTCTAGGAAGATCCCGAACGCACCGCCAAACAACGGAGGAGACGACAGAAGTTTCCAGTTTTGTTTTCTCTTGCCGGCAGGTGAGGCTGGCCGATATTTTTTTTCGGCTACGCGGAAGGCACGTGCCAGTCGTAGGCGGTGCCGCGTGTGACATAGCGGCTGCTGCCGTCGTGCAAGTTGACGATGTAGATCCGCGTCTTCAGGGTATTGGCCGTACGCAGCTGGATGCGGCAATTGGCCAGCATCTGTTTTCCATCAGGCGACAAGCGCACGGGCTTCCACCAGACCGTCGTGTCTTCGTTCGGGGTGACGCACGGCTCGTTGATCCTGCGCAGGCCGGTCCCATCCGTATTGATTGCGTAGAGCACCTCGGTGCCCTGGGCCGAAGTTCGCCCGGTTGCGAAGGCCTGCGATCCGTCCGGCGAGATCAGCACTTGGCCCCCCAGGGGAAACTGGACGATGTGGTCGGGATCCCTCAATGCGGTGGTCTGGCCCGTAAGCATGTTCTTCGCGCACATTACCTGGCCTTCCGAGCTGTTCGGGACGCAGTTGGGATCGTTGGTCTCGGTCTCCGCATCGAAAACCACTTCATGGCCATCGTAGGAAACGTCGCCTACGCCCCAGCCCACGTAGGGAGCTCGGACGGCCGCTGCGACAAGCGTCGCCTTGCCGGTCGCGACATCGATCAGGAAGAGGTCTGCGATGGGATTCCCGGCTTTGGGACGGTTGGTATAGACGGCATAGGCCAGCAGTTTGGTCCCGTCGCCGGACCAGCGGATGGCTTCGATTCCCCGGTAGTCCCAACGGGCCGCGCACCACAGCGCGTGGTTGCCAGTGCCGTCCGGATGCATCAGCCGGACGCAGGCGGGGTGCTTGTGCGGCAGGAGCTCCTGCGAGTTGGCGTAGGCGATCTTGTTGGTGCCTTCAGGTCCCCACGCGAGCGAGCCGTAGCTGGGGCCAGCGCGCGGATCCTCGAGGTCGTCATTGCCAGGGAACAGGGGTTTGTAGCGCCCGCCCCGGTCGTTGATGATGAAGTATTTTCCGTGGTACGGGCCGCGGCCGAAGAGGGGGTAGTTGGAGTGTGCTTCCAGCATCACGCTGAAGTGCCCGCTTGGAGATAGCGCGCGGGTCGACCACAGCTCCAGATACGCTATCTGCGCCAGGCCGGGCCCGTAGTACGTGTATTGGGCAAACGGCGTGAGCTGGCGCTCGCCGGAGCCGTCGTCGTGGATACTGAATGCCGCAAGGCCGGTGAACGTCTTGACGCCGGCGTAGATGCCCGACATCGGACGCTGGAAAAGAATCGTGCCGGGGGAGCTGTGCGCAGCAGCGGGCAGGGGTTGGGCCGCGAAGGCGGTGGTAAACAGACAGGCAAGCGCGGCGAGCGCGCGGTGACGCGAGAGGACTTGCATGACGCTCTCCTTCGGCCGTTGCGGCCGTTCAGGTCATGACTCGAGATGCCGGCGCTCAGTGGCTTGTCAGCCGCTGGATCCCCGCCGGACAAGGCAGGCTAGAGCTGCGCTTGCATCTGACCCGTGAACGTCTTTGCCGATCCTCGAAGTAACGGGGTCAGAGCCCCTTATCTGATAAAGCACACCGTGAGCAGGGTCAGCGTTCTCTTAAAGACCACTCCGAGCGCGTTGTTCGTGCTACGCGATTTTCCTCTAAGGGAAAGCCGGTCAGAGTGCACTTTCTTCTAGCCAGTTACCGAAAGTCGATGCTGCTCTCGTTTCTGAACGCCTGTTTTGCGTCGGAAACCTCTGTTCGCGGATGTACCAAGCACAGCAGCTTTGGCTTGCCCGAGAGCTCCTGACGATTCGCTTCCGTCGCGCGGGATGCGGCTCGATCCGGCCCGACACGCTGCGCTAGAGTCTGGCTCCCAAGGTAATAGAAGGGACGGAGGTAATTAAATATGCCTTGCCTTGGCGCGGGAATGGGCTACCGGCCGCTGTTGCGTCCGATGCTGCAGGTAAGTGCGATCAAGGACGATGAGGCCGGAGCGGCTCCGTAGGACGCTGAGGACACCATCAGCGCGCCTGTCTTGCCTTTGAATTGCAGGTGATAGACGTATAGGTTGAGAACGGTCATGCCGGAGCTCCGTGCAAGCAACACCAGATCACCGGGCACCTGCTGCAGCACCTCCACCTTCCAGCCGTTGCTGCCATCCTCAATCTGCTCGATGAGGTCGTAGCCGGATTGCGTCACCACGAAATGGCTATCGATGTACCGGATGTCGATGATGCTCGCGCTCTGGGCAGCCTCTACAGGACGGGGCAGCGGATACCCGACGGCGTACGTCACCCCCACCTCATGGCCGCCGCTGCAATGTGCTGCGAATTCCTCCGGGTAAGCCGCTGGCTGGGCAGTGGCGAGCGCAGAGACAAGCAGGGGCAGGGCGAACATGGCAGAGCCTCATGGCAGGTGGTATGGCGGAAGTGTGTCATCAAATGGGGAAATAACGGGGTCGGAGCCCCTTGTTCCTCGAGCCTTGGGCGCCGTCCCTTGCGGGAGTAACGGGCCAGAGCCCTATCTGAGAGCAGGGTCAGAGTTATCTTTACAAAACACTCCGGGCGCGTTGTTCGTGCTACGCGTTTTTCCTCTAAGGAAAAGCCGGTCAGAGTGCACCTTCTCCTAGCCAGTTACCGATAGTCGATGCTGCTCTCGTTTTTGAACGCCTGTTTTCGTCGGAGGCCTCTGTTCGCGGACGTACCAAGCGCAGCAGCTTTGGTTTGCCCGAGAATTCCTGGCGATTCGCTTCCGTCGCGCGGGATGCGGCTCGATCCGACCCGACGCGCTGTGCTCGAGTGTGGCTCACAAGGCCTGCCTCCCACGTAAGAAGGCTGGGGATAGCGGAAACGCTCGTATTTTTTGATCTGGTCTTTACCGGCTTGCGCGTAGGACGCGACGAGGGGTGATCGCTGGCCTCGGTTGGCCAGCGGCGCGTCCGATATCCGCAGTGTCTGAAAGTGCAGCAGATGGCAGCGAACCGAAGCGGAGGCCGGTGATTCCGACCTACTTTTCAGCAAGGGGTCAGCTCATTCCTCCACCGCTGACCCGGAACGAAGGCACCGCGGGCATGGCCTTTCCAGTTCACATTCACAGGTATGAGGGAAGCAGCCGGCTTCATGCTCCCCTGGAATGGCCGACGATGCGGATAGAGCATCGGCTCCTCAACCCCGGCTTTCTGCGGCCCGTAACCTGCACCTGTACCACTGTCAGTGTTGCTCTCGGGGGTCGCGCCTTCGCCCGTTGGAGGGACGGCGCATTTCGGCCGGTAGCGGTACGTCCCGGCATAGCAACCCTTCAACCGGTGGGCCTGGAGGAGACGGAGGTCGAGATCACTGCGCCGGTCGAGTCCCTCCTGATTTTCCTCGCGCCGTCGTTGACCGCATCCAGTGCTCTGGCTGATTACGATATCGATCCGGCGAGAGTGGAACTGTTGCGGACAGCAGGGATCTCGGACCCGCTTCTGAACGAGGTGGCGGCCGTGTTGCGGGACATGGGTTCTCGGCCGCCCGAGCCAACGGACGCACTGTTCGCCGAAGGCGCCAGTGCCATGCTCGCGGCGCATCTCGTTGCCCGGTATTCGAACATTTGCGTGCGCCCGGCCATCCGCGCGCCGTGTCTTCCCGATCACAAGCTGAAGCGGGTGATCGACCTCGTAGAGTCGCGTTTTGCCGAGGCGATCAGTCTGAACGAGTTGGCAGCGGAAACGTGCCTCAGCCCGTTTCACTTCGCTCGGCTTTTCCAGAAGGCTACAGGCCTCCCGCCCCATCGATACATCACGGAGCGTCGCGTCCAGTGCGCGAAAGCCAAGCTCGCGGAGGGTCGACTCTCATTGGTCGAGATCGCCCTAGCGGCGGGGTTTGGATCGCAGGGAAACCTCAATCGCATCTTCCGGAAGCACACGGGGCTGACCCCGGGCCAGTTTCGTACGCTGCGGCGCAACTGTCCGAAGGCGCACTAGCCACCCGGCATGCGCAAGAACAGCGCTTGATTGCGCAAGATCGGCGGATACGGCGGTCCTTCGAACGCAGGATGCTTCGTCTCACAGCGACCACCTTGTGGAGGTGCACCATGTCGAAGAAGCCAACCATCGTTTTCTGTCACGGCATCTGGGCGGATGGCTCATGTTTCAGCAAGGTGATCCCGGCCTTGCAAGCCGATGGACACGAGGTCATCTCCGTCCAATATGGCCTGGACTCGTTTGCTGAAGACGTGGCGACAGTGAGGCGCACGCTCAACCGCGTCGGCGGTCCGGTCCTGCTTGTCGGCCATTCCTACGGCGGAGCCACCATCACGGCCTCGGGCGTTGACGAGCGCGTGGTCGGCTTGGTCTATATCGCGGCGGTCGCTCCGGATGCCGGCGAGACTGTCCAGGATCAACTGGACAAGTACCCATCCGATATTTTCTCTCGCGTCGTGGTCGCTGATGGCCGCGCCTGGATGCTTCCCAACGGCACCGAGTTCTTCGCCGGGGATCTGTCCCAGGAAGACCAGAAGCTCGTCTGGGCGACCCACTACGCGCCTGTCTTCGATCTCTTCAATCAACAGAAACTCGGCACTGGCGACATTGCATGGAAGTCGAAGCCGAGCTGGTACGTCCTGGCGACGCAGGACCATACGGTGCATCCCGATTTGCAGCGCTGGGTGTCCACGCGCATGGGCGCGACCGTCACAGAAGTTGCGAGCAGCCACGTGCCGATGCTTTCCCAGCCGAGCGTCGTCATCGACGTCATCCGTAAGGCCGCCGCTGCTGTGCTCGGGAACCGGCTGGCGACGGGAACGAAGGGAGCTGGAGTTCCAGTTGGAGCCGCGGGATGAAGCAAACCGGGTTAGAGCGCGCTTTTCTCTAGCCAGTTACGAACTAAAGGGGACGTGGCTATCAAGATAATTAGTCACGCCCCCTTTGTTGCGTAGTTTCATCGCAGAGCATCGCCCACAAGCGGGCTCCTGGGTGGAGCGGTCGCCCGCTACTTCACGCGGGTCAGGGAGGTCCAGAACGGCAGGATGGTGATGCCGTCGGAGGTTCTCTTCCAGGCGTCGATTTCGCCTTCGATGCGCTCGCCGCGGCGCTTGAGCGTGAAGTCGAGTTGGGTGAGGCCCGCGCGGCGCGTGTCGGGCGTGCCCAGGTCGCCGCTGGTGCCGCCGGCGATCCAGCCATCGGCCAAGCCGAAGTCGCTCACCGCTTGGGCCGGTTCGCGGCGGAGCGCGAAGGTTCCGTTGCCGGCGGCATCGATGGTCAGCGTGGCCGGGATCTGCTGGCCCTGGGCCGTCAACGTGCCGCGCCAGGTGCCGGCGTAGTCGGCCGGCAGCCCCTCATGACGCGGCACCGGGGGCCGCGGAAGGGTCGTCCAATCGGGCGCCACGGTGCGCAGCAGGCGGTCGCGTACACGCTGGAGGAAATCCAGGTCCGACTGGCGATTGCTTGCCACGATGCACGCTGCATCGGCCCACGGCAACAGCACGAATTCCACCGACACGCCGGTCTGCCCGCCGCCGTGGGAGAGCACCGTGTGTCCGGACGGATCATGCGAGACCTCCCACCCCATGCCGTAGCCGAAGCCCGGCAGGTGTGCGTAGGGCTGGTGCAGCAGATCGATCTGCGCGTCGGTGAGGATCGGCTGCTGGTCGGCCAGGTGGTCCTTCAGGTGGAACATCGCAAAGCGCGCCAGGTCGTGCACGCTGGCGATCACTTCGCCGGAGCCGGGCGTCGCGGTGAGATAGAACGGCATCGGCCGGCCGTCGTTGGTGTAGCGCACGGCCATGGTCTGGCGGCGCGCCACGTCGGTATCGAAGAAGCTGTCGTGCAGGCCCAGCGGGTCGAGCACGGCCTTGCGCAGGTAACGGCCGTATTCCATGCCTGCACGGCGCGCGACGATGTCGGCCAGCACCGCCATGCCCAGGTTGGAATACTCGTAGTGCTCGCCGGGCGGCGCGTTGAGGAAGCCGTAGTCGCGCAGCAGTGTGTCGACCGACGGTTGCCTGGCCGCGCCGCCTTCCGGGTACATGGCGAACAACGAAGGCAGCCCCGATAGATGCGTAGCCAGCAGGCGCGGCGTCACCGCGTTCACGGGGCCGTCCGCGTCGACGATCTTGTGCTTGCCGAGGTAGTCGTTGGCCGGGTGGTCCAGGTCGATCTTGCCGGCAGCGACCAGCGTCATCATGGCGGTGGTGGTGAACGGCTTGCTGGTCGAGGCGATCGAGAACGGCGTGTGTGCGGTCACCTTGCGTCCGGCCGGGTCGGCGGTGCCGAACCCCTGCTCCCAGACGATCTTTCCATGGCTGACCAGGGCGACTGCGACACCGTTGAGGCGGCCGGTGTCGATCTGCGCCTGGACGTCATGTCCGATGGCGCGCCGTGTGGCTTCGGACGGCGTGCTTGGCGTCGTGGCGAGCGACACACAGGGTGCGGCGGCCAGCAACGCTCCGATCAGAATGAAGCGGTGAATGGGTAGGCGTTGCGGGAACAACATGGCGGGATCTCCTTCGGCAAGGAAAACAAGGGGCAGAGTGGATGAAAACGAGGTCAGGTTCACTTATCTAGGTGCGTGAAAGTGAACCTGACCAGGTTCGGAAGTCGTTCGAATCCAGGTGCGAACGTGTAGTCTTCGCTCGAACCGGCAGCCTGCCCATGGCTACCGGCGCCGCTTCCGAAAGCCAGCCCCGCTTGGGAGGACGCATGAGCAAGCACGCGCGACAAGGCCTTCTGGCCGCCGGTTTTCTTCTCAGCCTGACTTGCATCGCCAGTGTGCAGACACGCCCGGCGCCTGCCGCCGGACACAGTCCCGTGACCGAAAACCGCGCCTCGATGGAGACGATGCAGATCCCCAGCCACGGCAAAGGAATGAATGCGCTGGTGTACGTCGCCGCCGGCGTCGGCCCGCACCCGGCGGTAATCCTGCTGCACGGCTTTCCTGGCAACGAGCGCAACCTGGACTTGGCGCAGGACATCCGTCGCGCCGGCTGGGACGTGCTCTATTTCAACTACCGCGGCTCATGGGGTACGCCCGGCGATTTCTCTTTCACGCATGGCATCGAGGACGTCGCGGCGGCACTGGCCTACCTGCGCCAGCCGGCCGTGGCGAACAAGCTGCGGCTGGACCCCGCGCGCATCGTGCTCGTCGGCCACAGCATGGGCGGCTTCATGGCGATCCAGGCCGCCGCGGCCGATCCGCGCGTCAGGGCCATCGGCGTGATTTCCGGCGGCGATCTTGGCGGGGTGTACCAGCACCTGCGGCGCGAAAACGCCAGCGCCAATGCGACGGAGAAGATGGCGACCGGCCTGGCCCACGAAGGCATGGCTCCGCTGCACGGCTGCACGGCCGATGGTCTCGCGCAACAGGTGGCCGCGCACGCCGCCGACTGGGTGTTCACCGCCAAGGCGGCTGCACTGAGGGACCGCAACGTCCTCGTGGTCACCTCCGACGACGGCTTGGCTGACTACAACGAAGCGTTCGCAGACGCTTTGCGCAAGGCCGGCGATCGCCACGTGACTACCAGGCACCTGTCTACAGATCATGCCTATTCGGACATGCGCACCGACCTGTCTAAGACGGTACTTGCGTGGCTGGCAGGCTTGGCGCAGTGAGCTGCACAAGTACACAAGTAACGGGGTCCACAAGTAAGCCTCTTGTTGGCAAGCTCGCAGTGAACCCGACCCAGTTAATCTTTAAGGCATGGATAGAAAAATACTCAGAGCACACCTCGCAGAGCGCGTGGCAGCGGACCGTGGGGTAACGATCGAGGAGGCTAACGCGATCGTATTGGCGGGAATCCGGAAAGCTCCGGGTAGACAGGCCAAGCCCAACAAGACCAAAGGTGCTTCTGAGCGCAAGAAGAAGCGCACTAAGGCCAAGCGGGCCGCCAAGGTGCCGCTTACCGCCAAGCAGAAGATCGCTCGTCATTTCGGGCGAGACGATGGTCGCGCTCGGGGGGGTACACCATTCCTCCAAGGTGGCGCGCCCGGTTTGGGCAAACGGTAACCGTAGCCCGCATTTTGGCCCGGCGCCCTTAGCTTCATTCTTGTTGCCGCAAATCCTGACCGGAGCCCGCATGCCCCGCATCCCTTTCTCATCGCTGCTGCGCTGGCTTGTCGTGCCGCTGGGTTGTGTCGTCGGATGGGCGGCGCTCGCCAGTTCACCCTTGCCACTGCAAGGCCGCTGGGAGGTGGTCCAGGTAGCGGTCGATCATCGCGACCAGTCGCACTGGCTGTATTTTCCAGACGATCCGCGTCTGCTCGGGCGCCAGTTGGAGATCGGCAGCGGCGGCATCCACTTCGACGACGATTCACGCCCTTGCCAGAACCCGGCGATGACCTCGCTGCGAGGCGACACGCTGCAGCACTTCATCGGCGTGCGTTACCCGCGGCCTGCGGCATTCGACACGCCAACCCGGCCCACCCTCACGGACTTCGGTCTCAAGCTCGCCGACGCGCCCGTCGCCCCGCTGCAGGTGGTCTGCACGCCTGGCGACGCGCTGTGGAGCGGTGCCTGGTTCGTGGCGCTGTCCGAGGACCGGCTGCTGACCAACTACGACAACGACGGCTACGTGCTGGTCCTGCGTCGGCGCGGCGAGCGCGATCCGGTGCAGGCATCGTTCGCCTGCGCGAAGGCGCGTGGCGCCACGGAGCAGGCGATCTGCGCCTCGGCCACACTGGCCGGCTACGACCGCAGCGTGGCCGCCGCCTATCGCTTCGCGTTGCAGCGGGCGGACGGCGAGGCTCGGACGTTCCGGCAGACACAGCGAGACTGGATCGCTACCCGCGACGCCTGCGGCGCCGATGCCGACTGCCTCGGCAAGAGCATGCGCGAGCGCGTCGATCAACTGATGCAACCGTAACGATCGCGGGGAAAAACAAAACGGGTCAGGTTCACTTATCGGGAAAAACAAAACGGGTCAGGTTCACTTATCTAGCCTATGGGAGCGAACCTCGCGACGATTGCCTACGTCGTCGTTTCGTCGTCTTGTCGCCGCTCGAGTGCGCCACGATCCCACTGGCCCAGCTCGGCGGCCTGGTTCCAGGTACTTTGCAGAAACGCCTGGAGCGTCTGTTCGGGCGATGCGCTCCGTCGAACCGCGTCGTAGGGCAGGATGAATTCGCCCAGTTCCCGGTGGAAGTACGCTTGCGAGGGCTGCACTGCCGCATCGGCCAGCCCCGCGGGCGGTGGCACGGCGTAGGCGTAGAACGCCGGCTCCTGCAGCCGTGCGTCGCCGGGCCAGAAGCCGTGGCTGATCACTTCGTGCGAGTAGGCGTCGCGCTCGAACGCCGGTCCATTGCGCGGCGGCGCGCGGCGCCCGGAAAACCGCGTCACCGCCAGGTCGAAGCTGCCCCAGAAGAAATTGACCGGGCTGCTCTTGCCGTCGTAGTCGCATCGCCACAAGGCAAATACGCGGTCGACCTGCACCAGGATGCGCCAGAACCGCTGCGCCCAGGCCCTTTCGTAGATACTCGGGCGGGTATCGTCGTCCAACCGCACCGGCACGGGTATCTCGACCGTCACCGGCCAGATCCGCACCGCTAGATCCATGTCCGCGAGCGCATCCATCAGCATCCGGTAGAACGCCCCGACGCTGCGGGATGCCAGTGGTAGCCGCCGGATCGTGCCGTCGGTGCAGGTGATGTCCAGGGCATGATCGAGAAAGTCGAAGGCGAGCGTGAACGCGCGTGACCCATGCGGCAGCATGCCGGTGGACAAGCCGCGTGGGGTCACGTGCAGTGCTACGCCCCAGCAATGGTTGAGTGGCGGTGCCAGGGCGAGCGCCACCTTGCCAACCATCTGCGAGTACAGATGCAGGGTCGCGTAGGTGTCCTGCCAGGCGGCGTACGGCAAGGACGGCCAGGTCCGATCGTCGTCCGTCATGCGACTCCTCCGATACCCGTTGCCACAGGTCGGGCGAGGCGGTGAGGGTAGGGCGCTACCCGTTACGGGGAAGAAAAGGACGGAGGCAATCAACCACCATCGCAAGCGAGCGGGTTCTCCGGTCTCGTCTGCAACCACGCTCGACCACGGCTTCGGGCATGGGCCTGTGGCGTATCCGGCAACCGGAACCGTTCCCTTTTCTTCAACTGTTTTTCGCCCATGTGCGTGTAGAGCGTGGTGCGGGAGGAATCCGACTGCGCGGTGGGGGATTTCGTCATGGCAAGAAGCGACATGAGGGACATCCGGGAGATCCGGAAGTACGCCGGTCAGGTGCAGCGGATCGCAAGTGCGCTTGCAGATGATGGGGACTTTGCGAGGCGGTTGATCGATGCCGTGCACAGCGGCAGCAGTGCCGAGATGGAAAGGGTCTTCGCGGACCTCGACGTCAGCAGCGATGTGCGGATCAGCATGGTGGACGAGACCGGACCCGGGCCTGCCACGCCGACAAAAAGGGCAAGGGCCGCGGCAAAGTCGAAAACCAAGACGATCACTGTGACGGTCGGGATAGGGTGGTTCTCGATCTCGGTCACCGTCAAGAAGGAATCGAAGTAGTGCAACCAAGGGGACGGGGCGATTAAATCGCAATAATCGCCTCCGCCCTGTGTGCTGGAGTGTCAGGTCGGATGTTGCAGGGCCGCTCTAGTGGCGGAGGACAACTGGGCGGAAAAAAGAGCGCCCGGCGTGCCTGCTGCCGAGCGCTCCGTTGGTGAGACCCTGAAGGGTCGCTATTGCGGTTGGTACCAGTCCACTGCGTTGCCTTTGCCGACGCGGTAGACCCTGTTGTCGACAAGGTTGATGATGAAAAAGTCAGTCGTGGGAATGACTTTTCCTGCAGCCCTTACGTCGCGGTTCGCAAGCAGCTTCTTTCCGTCGCGGGAGAAGGCCACCGCCCTCCAGGTCACGTAGGAGCCTTGCGGCCAGCCACCGGCGGGCGGTCTGGTCAGTTGGCGCACCTTCGAACCGTCGCTCGTGCGGATAAGGAAAATGTCGATCTCGGAATACCCGGGGTAGTCCTGACCCAAGGGCGTGCCGAACTCGTACCTCAGCGTGCGGTTTCCGTCAGGCGAAATGAGCGTGTTTCCTGTCGGATCCTGCGCCAGGACTCTCAACTGCCGCCCATTGGTCAAGTCCGCGAGGCACAGCGTCTTGGCGGGCGGATCGTTGACCACTGCCTCGCAGCCGCCTTCGGAGGGATCGTCGATTCCGTTGGCGGTGAACAGCACCTTGTTGCCGTCGTAGGAAATGTCATCGGTTCCATAGTCGACACCGACGGTGACGTTGGTCGCCACGCGGGTAGCCTCTCCGGTCGCAACCTTGATGCGCCACAGGTCCCTGTTCGAATAGGTATCGTCATAGGGATCCCAGTTGACGTAGGCGAGCAGGTACTTGGCGTTGCCTGACCAGCGCAGGTCCGTCACGCCCACGGGCGAGCTATAGCCCGTAGGGCACCACAAGGTGTGCGCACCGCTGCCGTCCGGATGGATCAGATAGACGCATGCGGGTGACGCGACACGCGCTTTTGCGGAATTGGTGAAGGCGATCAGGCGGGAGCCGGGCGGTCCCCACGTGACAAAGCCCCAGCCGGATGCAACATCGTCCTGTCCTGGAAAAAGGTTGCGGACGTGGCCGTTGGGATCGCGGATTTTGTACTTGCCGCTAAGCGAGTCGGCATAGGTCGGGAATGAAGACGCGAGCCCGTTGAAAAACAGAATCTGGCCGGTCGCGGAGAAGTTTCTGGATAACCAGTCTATGTTCGAATTCTCGGTCCACACGTATGCGTTGCTTTCCACGCCGGGGATGTAGTAATGGCCCTCCTGCAGCGGGGTCAGTCGATGCAAATTCTGGCGGTTGCCGTCTATGACGTAGAGCGCAGCGGCGGCCGGCGCGTCGAATTGGCTGCCCGGCATTTTTTCAAGCAGGTCCCGCGTGAAAAGTATTTTTTTCGGCGGTGTGGAACCGGCAATGGCGGCCGTGGAAGCACAAGCGAAGGCTATCGATAACGCAAAGCACGAGAAAACACGCATGAGCGTTTCCTCCGGTTCGGGGCAATACCCCTCTTGCGCCGCAACGTTGCGCTGCGGCGGTCGTTCGGTGCCTGGAGGTCTCCCTAATGATTAGTATTGCATTAAGACCCGTCTAGGCGCCGTGACAGGTATTGTCCTGTCCGGTATCGCTTTTCTTGTCGCCTCGATCGGTCGGCCAAGCACGGCAATATCTGGCCTCGTTTCCGAGCCCATGAGCTTCTGCAAGAAAAGGTGAGTTCATTCACCCGCGTCGGGAATGAACGCCGGTAGAGAGAACACCGCAGGCGCATTGCGTGCCTGCGGTGCAGTCCGTGTGTCACGGCGTGGGTACGTGCCAGTCGTAGGCCGCGCCATGGGTCACGTAGCGGGCGCTGCCATCGGCCAGGTTGACCACGTAGATATTCGTGTAATCGGTCGGAGGCGCGGGCGGATACTGTTCGACCCGGCAATTCGCAAGCATTCGCGTGCCATCGGGAGACAGGCGCACCAGCTTCCACCACAACGAAGTGCCGCCGTCGACGGGAGCGCACGGCTGGGTGATCTGGCGCAGACCCGTGCCATCGGTGTTGATGGCATAGATTTCATATAACGGTTTGTCCCCAAGATCCCTGGTGGTCCCGGTCAGGAAGACCCGTGAACCATCCGTGGAAATCAGCGCCTGGCCGTACGATGCCAGGCGCACCACGTTGTCGGGGTCGACCAGCGGGACCGTCTGACCCGTGAGCATGTTCCTGGCGCACCACGTCACCGAGTAGAAATCGGTCGGCACCGGACACGAACCGGTGTTTTCCGAGAAGTAAGCCACGCTGTAGACCACCTCGTGGCCGTCATACGACACATCGCCGGTGCCGTTCTGGGTGGGCGGCCTGAGGGCGCTCTGCACCAGCGTCGCGGCACCGGTCGCGGTATCGATCAGGTACAGGTCCGCAACGCCGTTGGGATCCTGGCCCTTGACCTTGGCAAGCACGGCGTACACCAGCAGGCGGCTGCCGTCGCCGGACCAGCGAACCCCTTGGAGGGCCTTGTACTTCCAGCGGGTTGCGCACCACAACAGGTGGTTGCCGGTGCCGTCCGGATGCATCAGCCGAACGCAGGCATGGTGCGAGGAAGGCCGGTCGTCGGCCGCGTTGGTGTAGGCAATCTCGTTGGTCCCGGCCGGCCCCCAGGTGACACCGCCGTGGCTCGGGCCATCACGCGGGGCCTTCAGGTCGTCGCTGCCGGAGAACAGCGGCTTGGTGAGCTGGCCCAGCGAGTTCATGATGAAGAACTTGCCGCGGAATTTCGTGGTGCCGTAGAGCGGGTAATCGGAGCTTGCCTTCAGGAACAGGCTGTAACGTCCGCTTGGGGAGAAGGCGTTGACGAGCCATGCCTCGGTGTAGATCGGAATATCGGAAAGGGCCGGCACGTTGTAGACGTAGTGGGCATAAGGCGTGAGCTGGCGTTCGCCGAACCCATCGTCGTGGATGCTGAAAAGCACGAGGCCGGTGACCGTCTCCTCGCCGGCATAAAGGCCCATGACTTCCCGCACGAAGAGAATCGTACCGGGCGAGGCCTGCGCCTCGGCGTGCGGAGCCTGCGCCTCGGCCGGCAAGGGCTGGGCCGTGAACGCGGCGGTGAACAGGCAGGCTAGTGCGAGGAACACACGATGACGCGAGGGAACTTGCATGACACTCTCCTTCGGCCGTTGCGGCCGTGTCACAAGCGTGGTTTTCCGGCGCATGGCACGGGTCCCCACATAAGCTGCGCCGGACATAGGAAACTAGGCTCGTATCCGCATGTGTGTCGTGAAACGCGAGGCGCGAAGCGAACTGGACGACAAGCTGCGTCGCGTTTAATTCGGTCTTGCAACGGGAGAGCAACCGAGCGCGACCTGATGCCTGCGAAAGCGGGCACGAGAGTCAGCGTCGACATTCAAGAAGGCGCGTCGGCTCGCGCGAATAAACGCGCTTGGGCTTCTTTGCTTCAGGCCGTCGGACTCGAATGCGGAGATACATTGCAATGACGGAACCAGGCCAGGTTCATTTGCCTGGCATGCAAGCCGCTGGCTCCTTGCCCAGCCGCGAAGCCAGCCGCGCAGCCTGCCGTTCGCCGTCCGGCGATGCGCGCATGGAGGCCAGGAGGTCGTCCAGCTCGGAGGGGCGTGCGATGCGGCGCCACAGCCGGAAGTATTCCTTGAACTCGTGGGGCTGTTCGCCGCGCAGGCAGAGGGCGGCAAAATGGTCGTGGAGCCGTCGTCGCTGACTTTCGTCCAGCGCTGCGTGCTTCAGCGTGCTGGCCAGCCGCGCGCGCAGGTAGCCGGCATACGAGCCGATGTAGTGAAGCTCGATATAGCGGATGGCCAGTTCCGCGCAGGCCGCATCGCCGGCCCGCACGCCATCGGCCAACCGGCGCACCGTCTGCCGGTAGTGCAGCCAGCCCTTCTGTTCGGGAACCGAGTGAGGGCTTTCGATCTCGACCGGCGTGGGGATGCCCAGCGCGAAGCTGCCGCCAAGCCGCGCGTGCTCGGCCACCATTTGCTCGGCTCGCCAACCGGGCGGGACGCCGTGATAGACGTGCCACGGGATGTTCCTGCCACGGTAGGTCGACACGTCTCTGGCTTCCCACGGGTGACAGCGCGGAGTGTAGAACGACGCGTCACATGGCACAGGGTCGGGCCAAAAGGGGAGGCGAAGGCGATGAATCGCTTCTGCCATCTCGCAAGCGAAGCTCGGAGAAGGGGCCTGTTTATCGGCGGAGTAGCAGCAAAAAAAAGGAGGCGCACTGCGCCTCCCACCATCAATGTATATCAGCCACCCGGACTTGCGGCAAGGGTTGCCGAGTGACCTAGGATCGCCGCCCTGCCGATCGGGCAGGAAGCGTGAGGCGCGCCGGGCGATGCATGACGACGAGTGGATTCCGGTTTCCGCTGAGAACTGCGACCGAGTGGAAGGGCCGTTCTTCCATGGGACGAGGGCAGATCTTTCGGTCGGCGATCTGTTGAGGGCCGGGTTCACTTCCAATTACGACGATCGGGTCGTGATGAACCATGTCTACTTCACGACCGTGCCGAAGGGCGCCGGCCTTGCCGCGGAAATGGCGCGAGGTGCGGGAAGGCCGCGGGTCTATGTCGTCGTGCCAACCGACGCGTTCGAAGACGACCCGAACGTCACGAACAAGAAGTTCCGTGGCAACCCGACGCGGTCGTATCGAAGCGCCTCTCCGCTGCGGATCGTGGGCGAGCTCGAAAGCTGGGAGCCCTACGACGCGGAGTTCATCCGCGAACTGCGGCGGCGCGTCGAGGAAGGTTTGGGCGAGATCATCAACTGACGGAAGCAGGTGTCGCACTCGACCGTATGCAAACGCGAGCAACGGGGCGCCGAGCGATACGAAGTTTCAAGGGTGGAAAAGTTTCCTGGTCGATGTCGATTTCAGACGATCCACTTCGTCGTTCCGACAGGCGGCCGGGAAGGGGCCGCGCAACCAGGACCTTGAATCGAGCCGCGCAGCCGGCGCTACCCGGAGGACGATGCAATGTTCATGACGACGATCGCACGGATGTCTGGCAGCCATGGACGCGGTTCTGACGGGGCCGGTCGGAGGCCGCAGGCTATGAGCGCGGCGGGCAGGCTCGTCGCCAGGCAGATGGCCTGCCTCGCCCTGGCCGCTTCCGCCTTGATCGGCGCTGCCGCACATGCGGCGGACTCGTATCCCCGCATGGCTCCGGTCAAGGCCTACCTCATGGACCGTGGCCGGGAAATCGCCCTGGCCAGGAGTGCCGCGCCGGCTTCCATTTCCAAAGACGCGACCGTCCTGGTGCTGACCCCGACGGGCTATGAAACCGCCGTCACCGGTACCAACGGATTCGTCTGCTGGGTGGCCAGGGGTTTCAGCGGTGCGCCGGACTGGCCCGAGCGATGGAACCCGAAGATCCGCGCCGCAGGATGCGACAACCCGCAGGCGGCGCGCAGCGTGACGCCGATCGCCAAGCTGCGCACCGCGATGACCCTTGCCGGCCGCTCCGACGTCCAGATCGCCGACCGCATCAAGGCCGCCCTGCGTACCAAGGAGATCCCGCCTCTGGAACCGGGCGCGATGTGCTACATGATGTCGAAGTCGTCCTATCTTTCCGACGACGGCGGCCATGACATGGCGCACGTCATGTTCTACGTCCCCTTCAAGGACGGCGCCGACTGGGGCGCCAACGCGTCCGGCTCTCCGATCTTCGGCGGGAACTACTGGTTCTACGCGGCTGACCATCAGGCCGAGGCGGCGAAGCTGCCGCCGTTGTCGGTGCTGCTGGTCGGTGTCGCCGCCTGGTCCGACGGGACGCCCGCCGCGATGCCGCCGATGTAGAAGCCGTCGACCGTCGCTTACGACGCGCGCAAGGGCGCGCGAAGGGCATGGGACGGGGCTGATGCCATCGGCCCCGCCCAGGATGAGTCTTGTTCCCGCGATGGCGATTGCCGCGGCGTTTCCCGATGGCGGTCCACCAGGCCCTGCGCAAGCTTCGTACCGAAAGCCAGGCCAAGCGCCAGAGCGCCATAGGCCGCCACCATGGAGCGCCTGCCGAGTACGAGTTCCCATCCGGGCGTGAATCGCTTCGGGGTGACCCCGTAGTCCACGGCAGCAGCGATCGCGGACGTCACGCAGGCACCACGCAGGAGCCTGCCGGCCGAAGGCGGGCGGCGCCTGGCCCGCCAGTACTCGAAGGGCAGTGCCCAGAACACGGCCGATGCGTAGTGGGTCGCGAAGCCGATCAATGTGTGCATGGCATCGGGCTTGTCACACTCGGCTGCCTTCTCGCCATGCAGCCAGTGGCTGGTCGCGTTGATGGGCCGCAAGGCGTCCTTGCCTTCGGCCCTGGCCAGCAACGCGAGGGCCGCCGCCGAGGCGAGGCACGCCACGGTGCCGGTCAGCAGGGCCCTGGCGGGAAGTTCGCTTCGATCTCTGTGGCCGTTCGTTCGCGTGTCCATCAGGTCCCGCCTCTCGCCGGTTGCGTGTGCGCAAGACTGCGCAGTGGCGGGTTGGAGCCATGTGACCCGCGCGCCGATCTTCGATGAAGGCAGCCTCGGCCTTCTCCTTTCGTCGGCGCGGAACAATGCTATCTGGGCGAGGCCTGGGCGAGCCGCAGGGCCTGTTCGATCGCCTTGACCACCGCACCCGGCTGGTCGTTCTGGATTTCGTGCGAGGTTTTCGTGACCCGCACCAGCGTGCCGCGTGACGAGGTGGCGACGATCTGCTTCTGCGTTTCGGCGCGGGCCTGTTCGAGTCCCTTGCGGTCACGTGGCAGGGCGTCGGCGTAGGTGTTGTCGGCGGACAACACGATCAGGGGCGTCGATCCGTGCGTCTCGCTGGCCGGCACCGGCTGTTTGAACACCTCGACGTTGTCGTGAAGCACTGAAAGCACCGTGTGCCAGAACGCCGGCTTCGACATGCGGGCCAGGTCCGCCGCATTGACCTTTGCGCTCGCCAGCGGATTGGCGTCGCCCAGACAGTCGTGCAGCTCCGGCGTGGTGGAGGGGAGCTTGCCTTTTTCGGCGGCCGCCTCGCACCGGTCGAGGAAGTCGAACCGTTGCACCGACATGGCGTCTTCGTCCTTCTGCCAGGCGGGCGCGTACTTCGCGATGTCCTGCGCGGGCGGATCGATCAGGACCATCGCGTTCACGTCGGTTGGGTAGCGGCTTGCATAGCTCCGCACGATATTGCTGCCCAGCGAATGTCCGACCAGGACCAGCGGCGTCTTGATATGGGCATGCCGGATCAACGCGTGCAGGTCCGCGACGTCGGCATCGAGATTGCGCGGCATAGGCCCTTCGCTGCTGAAACCGTAGCCGGCGCGGTCATAGGCGCATACGCGCGCGGACGAGGCCAGCAGCGGCTGCACCTTGTACCAGGTGGAGGAATCGGCGACCGCGCCGGCCTCCAGCATGATGGTCTGCGCGCCGCTGCCCGTGCAGCGCAGGTTGAGGTGGCGGCCATGGCCGAGGTCGACCAGCGTGTCCGCCTGCGCATAGCTGTCCGGGATGCGTTGCTGCGCGGCGGCGGGACGCGTGCCGTCGGCCTGCGCCAGGCCGATGGTCCCGGCAAGGAGCACGACGTAGCCCAGGTTCCGATACAGGTTGTTCATCATTCGTCTCCGTTCGAGCGCCAGGCTGCGGAGCGCTGGGGGAATCCATTCGAAGCGCAGCAGGCGGGATGGGCGAGGGGGATGCGGTCCTCGTGAGAAGGACACGGGGACTTCGATGCGAATTTAGAATTACAGCATGTATATTCAAATGGCGTGGCGGCGGAAGTCAAGGCAATGGACAGCTGGGCCACCGCCCCGCTTGTCGCTACCCTGCATGGACCGTCGAAGCCGAGGAATGTCACCGTTGACCCCACGCCCCTACGTGAGCCGCGCCCGGGCAGCAGCCTCCGAGGCCAAGCGCCAGGCGGTCATCGAAGCGGCCGCCGCGTTCATGCGCGTGAATCCGATGACGGCGTTCTCGCTGGAGAGCGTCGCGGCGGCCGCAGGGGTCGCCCGGCTCACGGTCTACAAGCTGTTCGGTTCGCGCGGCGGGTTGCTGGAAGCGGTGTTCGACTACCTTGCAAGAAACGGTCGCCTGGAAAGCATCGCCGACGCCGTTACCGAGCCCGATCCGCGAAAGGGTTTCATGCGCCTGGCCGAAGTGTTCTGCGACTTCTGGTCGGGCGATGCCGCGGTCGGCCGCCTGCACGAGGCGATGGCGACGGACCCCGAGCTTGCCCGGGCATTGTCGGAGCGCAACGAGCGTCGGCGGCGGGCGGTCAAGGCGTTGCTGGAGAGAATGCAGGTACCCGCTACGGCGGACCAGCGGCGGGACGCCGCCGATCTCATCTTCGCGTTCACCAGCTATCCGATGTTCCGCCTGTTGTCTGGAGTGCGATCGGCTGCCGAGACCTGCGTGTTGATCAAGGCCGTTTGCAACGACACGCTGGATCGGTTGTCGGCCAGGCCCTGAAGCGCGGCCAGACGCCGTGGTCAGGCTGCGCTTGCCCGAAGCCGGGATCGCTCAGCCCGCAGTCGCCTTGACCGTTCCCAATGCCCTGGTCGGATAGGTGAGCAGATAGAGCAGCACCAGAATGCCGCCCACCGGCGCCAGGCTGATGAGCTGCCACCAGGGACTGAAGCCTGCATCGCGCAGGCGCCGGGTGCAGGCCGCGATCCACGGCAGAAGCACGACCAGGGAGGCCAACTGCAGCGGCAGCGGGCCGATGGCTTCGGAAAGCAATTCGGCCAAGGCCAGCAGCATCGCCACGGCGAGCGCGAACCACCAGAAATCCGCGCGCGGCGTCGTGCCGGTGAAGTCCAGCCCGCGCAGCACGCCTTCGCGCATGGCCTTGAGGGCCGGCTGGCTGGATGCCGCGTTACCCATCAGCAGACTCTCGGCGGGTACCTCGAACACGGCCGCCAGTGCCCGCAAGGACTCCGTCGAGACCTTGGCCCCCGATTCGAGCCGCTGGATGGTCCGCAGGTTCAAGCCGCTCAGCTCGGCCACCTGTTCCTGCGACCACTGGCGGGCGGCGCGCAGTTCACGGAGTCGGGCGCTATCGATCTGCATGGATGTTCCTCGGCATGGGGCTCGGGTTCCCGCATCATCCTGCCGCACACCGTCCTGCGTGACGACAGGGACCCGGCACGGGCACGACACGAGCCCGGCCAGGCGTTGTCGGCGCTGCGGGGAAGCGACGGTTGACTGCGCCGTCCGGCTGTTGGGGTGCCAAGGACGCGAGCTCGGCATCTGTTGAAACTTAGGTATTGACCTAAGTAAAGCCGACTGCCAGACTGCCGTCGTCGGACCGGGTCCGCCAGGCACGTGGGCATCAGATGAACCAATCCGCCGTTGTCGACGACGTCTTTTATGCCCTGTCCAACACGACCCGGCGAAAAGTCCTGGAGCAGTTGTTCAGCGGGCCGGCCACCGTCAGCGAGCTCGCCGCGCCGTTCGGCATGAAGCTCCCTTCGTTCGTGCAGCACCTGGCGGTGCTCGAACAAAGCCGCCTGGTGAAGTCCAGGAAAGAGGGAAGGGTGCGGACCTACGAGATCGCACCCGAGCGGTTCAAGGTGGCCGAGGACTGGCTCGCCGAGCGGCGCCAGCTTTGGGAGTCCCGGCTCGATCGATTCGACGCGTACGTCCAACAACTCAAGGAAAAGGAATCGCAGGCATGAGCAAGCAACCCGCATTCGATCCCAAGCTCGACATCGTTTTCGAACGGTTCGTCGACGCGCCGCCGCGCCTGGTCTGGGAAGCCTTGACCAAGCCGGAGCACATCAAGGAGTGGTACATGCCCAGGGCCTGGGGGCGCGTGTCGCGCTGCCAGATGGACGCGCGGCCGGGCGGCGTCTTCGGCATCGATATCGTGGTGGGCGACGGCCAGGAGGTACCCAATCTAGGCTGCATTCTCGAGGCCGTGCCGATGGAGCGGCTGGTCTGGACGTCCATGCTGTTTCCCGGTTATCGCCCGGCCGTCTTCGACGACATTCCGATCACCGCCATCATGACGCTGGAAGCGGAAGGGAAAGGCACGCGCTACGTCTTCACGGCGCTGCATCGGAACGAGGCCGACGTGGCGGCGAACAGGGAGTCCGGCTGGAAAGAGGGCACCGAGATCGCCCTCGATCAATTGGTCGAGCACGTCGCATCAATGAAATAGTCCGGAGCGGTCCGGATATCGCCGGTTTTTCAGTCCTGGAAAGAGGATGAGGCATACCTCGTGCGAGCCATCAGTGAGCGTGACCTGGCGGTCGTCATCCCGTTGCTCGCGGCCAAGATCCGCGAGCTCACCCTGGAACTGCGCGCCGGCCAGGCACGGGTCGGCGAGCTGACCGACGAGGAGCTCGAGGACCGGATGCGGGTGCAGGAGATGCTCGTGCAATACGACGGCATTCTCGACTCGTTGCGCAGCGAGTACGAAGCCGGTCTGGCGGAGGGCATCGAGTTGCCTGCGTTCGATGAGCTCACCCGCCGGTTCCACGTCGAACCGGCTCCCGCCCGAGATTGAGCGGGAGAACGGGAACTGCCCGGTGGGTCCCGCCGGGCTCGATCCTCCAGGCTCAGTGCCTGGGCACCAGCTCGTCCGTCACCTTGCCGTCGGCGTCACGCATCTGCAGCGACGGCGTGCCGTCCTTGTCCACCCGGATCACCAGCCGCGGACGGCCCTGGAGATCGTTCATGGCCAACTGCACGCTGCCGTCGGTGTCGCGGCCGAGGATCAGGCGACGGGTCAGGCTTCCGTGCTGATCGGTGAAGGCCTTGATCCGCGCCTGCTGCTGCTCCGGCGGCAGATCCTTGATGGCGGACATCAGCTGGATTTCTTCCATGATCGAGTAGTCCGGGCGATCGTTGATCTGCAGGCGGCTCCAGCGACCGTCCTTTTCCTGGTGCGAATCCAGCGCCAGGGTCTGGTCCTGCTCGTAGGCGTCGAAGGACAGGTGGCCGTGCGATTCCCTGGTGCCGTCCTTGTCTTTCTCGCCGCCGAACATCAGCCCGCCATTCTCGGTGCCCTCGTCGTTGTAGAAGACCAGGCCGGCGCCCTTGCGGTTCGGATGCGCGTATTCCTTGCCCTTGATGATGACGCCCGGCGCGTGCGCGGCGTCGGAGATCACCAGCCGCAGTGTGCCGTCCGGCTCACGCAGATTGATGCGCTGCACGTCCAGTTCGTCGAGCGACATCTTCTTCGGCTGCTGCACGAAGCCGCTCAGCACCGTCACGGCGAACACCGCCGTGAGTACGCCGGAATAGATCATCAGGATCCGCTGGCCGACAGGTTTCATGGGTAGGTCCTTTTCCAAGTGGCAACGATCGATGGGCGCGCCTCGGCGATGGCTGGGCGACAGGCTAGTAAAGGGCCGCGCGGGGCATCGGATCAACCGTGCCTATCGGGCTACGGGCGCGCCGCGGCGAGGTCGGACGCGCTCATTCCGGGCGTTTTGCCGTCGCGGCATCCGGGAAATCAGTCAAGGCTCGCCCAAGCTGTCGTGATGGGGCGAGACAGCCGGCACGAACTTCCACGCCGGCGATGATTGCCCCTCGATGTGCTCGAAGCTCAATGCGGCCGCTGGTCATCCTTGTCGTGGCCAGGAGGATGAGCCTTGCCACGGTGCGCGTCCTTGCGCTGATCGGCTGGTGCCGCATGGCCGGCGGGCGGATGGGGAACAGGCGTACCGCGCGGTGGCGACGCCGGGATCGATGCGGGTGGTCCCTGCCGCCCGGCAGGCACGTAGGGCGGCGCGTGACCCGACGCGGGTTCGGCGCGACGGTAGGGCGCAGGCGCGCTGCGCCTGTCGTCGCGATCGTGATCCGCGCGGTTGTCGTCCCGACGCTGCGGGTTTGCCCAGGGCCGACGGGGTGGCGGTGGCGGCGCGTGATGCGGTGGCGGGCGGTGGTACCAGCGCTCGCGTTCGCGATAGAACGGCCGGCTGACGTAGTAGCGATCCCAGTAGGTAACGATCGAGAACGACACGATCGGAATGCCGAGCCGTTCGCCGTACGCCGGAACCAGCACCGGCTGGCTGTCGTACTCGTCCTGGATGAAGTTGCCGGCGACCCAGCCGCGCTCGCCGTCGAAGACCACGTCGCACCATTCCCAGCCGTCCGTGCAACCCTCGATGCCGATGGGCGCGCCCGCCGGAATCATGTCGACCGCGGGATAGCTGATGTCCGGCCCGGCGCGCAGCTTGACGTCGCCGGTCACGTAGCCGTCCGCGGCCATGGCCTGCACCGGGATGCCCGCAAGGAGCGCCAGTGCGGCAAACCAGACCGATCGCTTCATGGTGGCTCTCCTTCGGCAAATGGACCGCCCCTGGCTCAGCCAGGCCAGCCTGTTCCCCGCGACACGGCGGCGCAAGCGCATGGGCCGCAAGGGTTCATGCGCTATCCAGACTGTTGGCGCAGGGGTGACGAAAGGCCGAAAGCGACGTCAACGAGCCGGCGCTGCCGCGTCAATATCAGAAGCTCTTCCAATGGCGACGGCACGCGAAGCCGTGGCGCATCCAGTGCAAACGCGCGACGCGGATGCCGGCTGGCCGCCAGCGTGCCTGCCAGCCGCGTTCTTCGGCCGCGCTACTTCAAGCGTGTATCCGTCGCCACCCAGTTGAGCTCCCAGGTCTTGCCACCATCGGCGGAAAAGGCCTGTTCGAAACGGATGGTGTCGGCATCGACCGGAATGATCATGAAACGGACGAAGACCGCGCGTCCGTCGAAGTCTTCCTGGTCGTAGAACTCCCCTCGACCGTTCGCGAACCCGCCGATCGTCGGCTGGCCCAGCGTTCCCTTACGGCTGTTGGCGAAGTTGAGGCTCCACTGGCCCGACTGAGGGTTGTAGAGGCGCAGGTTCAGGCCCTCGAAGTGGCCGGCAGGGCCGTCGGCCGTCAGCTCGACCAGGTTCGCGCGGCCGTTCCAGACCTTGCGCACGGTGGTCACGCCTTCGTATTCCACCCATTCGTCGGACCCGGACAGGGGATGCACCAGCCGCTTGAGGTGCGTCTTCCATGTGCCGATCTCGAAATCGAAGTCGTGCTGGCCGTCGCGGGGTGCTTGTGCAGGCCTCTGGGCGGCTTGCGTCGCCGGTCGCGCGCAGAGCACTGGAGGCGTCAGGCAAAGCAGCCCGAAGGCGACCAGCCACGGTGTGAACGCACGGGGACGACTCGACATGGCATGCTCCAGTGGGTTGATCGATCGAACGCTAGAGGCAGCCATGACCGCCCACAAGACGGCACTTCGAGGTGCGTATCTGTTGGCCAAGTCCCACCCGTTGGCCGATTGCCCGCTGCACGCGGCCTTCGTCGCGGTCGGCGGCAAATGGAAGCTCACGATCCTGTATTGGCTCGCGCGCGAGCCCAACCACTTTTCCGGGCTGCTGCGGCGCGTCGCGCCGATCTCGCACAAGGTGCTGACCGAGCAACTGCGCGAACTGGAGGCGGACGGGCTGATCGAGCGCCAGGTGACCGGGCCGGTGCCGGCGCCGGTGCAGTACCGTTTGAGCGGCTATGGGGAAACGGTGTTGCCCCTGGTGGAACAGGCAAGGGTGTGGGGCGTGGCGCATCTGGAGCGCATGCGTGGCGCGGACGCGATGACGGGATCGGAGTCCCCGCTTGGCTGTGGAGCGGCAACGTCAGTGGGTGGGGCTCATTGAGCGGAGCCGGCGGTCATTGCCCATCCAGCGCGAAACGGGCGCCAATCAGCTCCGGCAACCACCGGTCTTCAAAGCCAGCGGGCCACGCCGCCGTGGTGCGAGCATGTTCCCCTGTGGCTCAGGCTGAAGCTGTACGAGCCGTCGCGGCACTGTGCCGTCGCGCCAGCCGGAGCTGATTCGTTAACTGTCTGCATCGGGCGTCGAACGCGAACGCCTGCGCTGTTGGTGTACGTGCTGCTTCGGGTCTGGTGATGGGGCTGATGGGACCCGGCGCCAAGCGCTGCCGGGTTTGTCGCCGGCGCGACGGATTGTCCCAGGGCGGCAACGGAGAGCACCGTGCCCAGCAGGATCGCAAGACCTTGGCGCCTGCGCATGAGTCCCCTTTGCCAGCCCCCTGTCGGCCGTGGGTTGTACTGCGATCCCATCCGACGAGCCAGTGCTTGGATGTTTCGCCGGGAGTCGACAGCAAAAAGGGACGGAGGCAATCCGTTGCCTCCGTCCCCGGTGGCGACGTGACTCAGGGCACCAGCAGCCAGCTCACCTGGTGGACGTTCGGCGGCGCGGGCAGCCACCAGCCCGCGGCAGGATGGCCGTACTCGTAGGTCACGGTGTCCTGCATGGCGAAGGAGTGCATCGGCTTGGCCTGGCAGACCAGGTCCCTGGCCGGCATGACGCCGAAGTTCAGATAGGCGAACTCGGCATCGGTGGTGCAGGCGTTGTCGTCGAACATGGCGCCGTGGGTGGTGGCGTTGTTGACCAGCACCATCCGCGCGGCAGGACCGTTCTCGCGCCGGTCCCTGAACGCCAGCGAGTACGGCGTGGACGGATCGAACTCGTTCTGCACCATTAGCGCGTGCACCCGGGTGCGCGACTCCAGCCTGCGGTCGAGCGCCGGCCGCCACGGCCAGTGCTGGCACTTGTCCACCAGGGTGGAGGCGCCGATGGCCCAGTACGTGCGGACGTCCGCGATCTTCTGCGCGATGCTGCGCGGATCGGTCGAGCCGGAGTCGTTGCACTGCAGGGCGTCGGCCATGGGGTTGAAGCTTGGCCGGGTACGCAGGTCGGCGAACGTCATGGCGGCGATCTGTTCGGCGTAGGCGATGTGGGCCGGATCGCCATCCAGTGCTGCGGACATCGCGCTCAGCGAGGGCGACACGAGCAGGTCCCAGAACACCCACATGCCGGTGCCGTCCAGCGAACCGAGCGCCTGGTCCGGCGTCACGCTGCCCATGCGATGCTCCGAGGTGGCCTGATAGATCTGCTGGAAGGTGGTCATCACCTGCAGCGGCGTGGTGCCCATGTGGAACTGCTCGTCGTGCCGGGCAATGAACGGGATGAACGCCTGCTGCAGGTTCAACTGATCCATCCGCGTCCGCTGTACCGCCTGTCGCTGCCAGTCCAGGTGCACCCAGTTCATGTTGCTGTCGAGCACCACGCGTTCGAAGCGCTCGGGAAACATGCGGCTGGCATAGGCCATGAGGCTGCTGCCGCTCGATACGCCCAGCAGGTCGGCATGCCGGAAGCCCAGCACCGCGCGCACCAGGTTCAGGTCGCGCGCGTGGTTGGGCGTGTTGATGCCTTCGAGGAAGGTCGCATGCTGCTGCAGGCAGGCGGCGATCGACCGGTTCCACCAATCCTGCTGCGCCTGCACGCTCGCAGCCGTCGGATTGCGGCTGTCGCCGTCCATGAAGTTTTCGTCGCCGCTGCGCTGCGCGTAGTCGCAGCTCACCTGCGTGCCCAGCCCGTCGGTGATGCCGCGCAGGTCAACGCCGACCACCAGGTGGTCGACCTGCACCTGCGGCTGCAACTGCTCGAGCATTTCCGCCATGGAGGCGCTGGAGTTGTCCGGGCCGCCCGCGTTCACCAGCAGCAGGCGGGTGTGGGCGGGCGGATCGAGCGGCCGCGAGATGCCGATGGTGATGTCGCCCCGGCTCGGGTCGGCCCAGTCGACCGGCACCGTGACCAGGGCACACTGGATGGTGCTGCCGTCGGTGAACAGCGAGGGCGGACAGCCGCCCCAGTTCACCGGCTGCTGGTAGTACCGGGCGTAGGCCGGATCGGTGCTGTGATCGTCGACGCCGTGGGCGCCGGCGATCCCGGGGAGCGCCGCGCAACCGATCAAGACCACCGCCAGCTTGCATGCAGACAAGGTCGAGAGCTTCATCCTGGTATCTCCTTAGTCAGTGGTGGCATGCGGGCACGTGAGTTCCCCGTCCCATGGCGGGTACGGCGGCGGGCACACCGGGCCGTCCGGGGCTTCGCCCGGTGTCGTCTGTCATCGTCAATGGCGGTTCTCCCTGGATGGCCTGCCCGTAGCGGGCGGTCGCGGCGGCGGGCTCGCGTGAATCGGTACCCGGCTGGCCGTGACATGATGATTCTTCGGGACGGGCAAATCGGTAAATGACCGGTCGCGGGCTTTTTCGATGTGACCACTTCGATCCGGTCGAGGGGGCAGGGGATGGCGAACAGGCGGCAAGACGACGAACCGATGTACGTGCGGATCGCCGGGTCGATCCGGCGGGACATCGACTCGGGACGTTTCCAGACGGGCGCGCGCCTGCCCGGAAGCCGCTCGATGGCGGTCGCCCTGGGGGTTTCCCGTACGGTCGTGTTAATGGCCTACGACCAGTTGGAATGCGAGGGCTACCTGGGCTCGCAATCCGGCAGCGGTACCTACGTGAACGCGCGCCCCGCCGGCGTGTCCGCATGCGAGACGCCGGTGGAGGAACGGGTCGAGGCGCCGGAAGGTCCGCGGCTGTCCCGTCTGGCCCGGCGGGCCGTGCTGCCTGCCGTTCCCGAGGCGAACCTGGCGGCGCCCGAAGGGGAGGTGATCGATCTCGCGCAGCCTCGCGTGAAGTCCGACCCGCGCAGCCTCAAGGCGTGGATGCAGAACCTGATGGCACTGCTGCGTCGTCGCGATGCGCCGGACTTCCCCGAACTGCAGGGCGCGATCGGCCTGCGCAGGGCCGTGGCCGGCTACTTGGGTGTCGAGCGCGCGATCGAGGTCGATCCGGACGACATCCTGATCGTCAGCGGCGCCCAGCAGGCGCGCGACCTCATCGCCCGCGTCCTGCTCGACGAAGGCGACGGCGTAGGCGTGGAGGAACCCTGCCACTGGAGCGTGCGCCACACCTACGAGGCGCTGGGCGCGCGGATCGTGCCGTGCGAGGTGGGCCCGCACGGCATGGACATCGACCTTCATGCGTCGGCGCTGGATGGGGTGCGGCTGGTCAGCGTGGCTCCGTCCTTCCAGTTCCCGACCGGCGTGGTCATGCCGGAGGAGCGGCGCAGGGCCCTGCTGAAATGGGCCTATGCGCACGACGCCTGCCTGGTGGAGGACGACTTCGATTGCGAGCACCGCTTCGGCGTGCGCGCTCCGTCGTCGCTGTGGTCGCTGGACCGCCATGGCCGGGTGATCCACGTGAGCAGCTTTGCGCGCTCGATGTTTCCGGCGCTGCAACTGGGTTACATGCTGGTGCCGCGCGCGCTGCGCGAGCGCTTCCTGGCGGTCAAGTGGCTGGCCGATCGCGGCAGCATCTCGATGCAGCAGCACGTGCTCGCCTCGTGCATCGCCAGCGGCCAGTACCTGCGCGACCTGCGGCGTATCGCACTGCGCCTGGCTCCTCGCCACCGGGCCCTGCACGCCACGCTGCAGGCGCGCCTGGGCGACGCCATGGAGGTGACCGGCTCGGTGGCAGGAGGCTCGCTGTTCGTGCACTTGCCGCGCTTGCCACGCAGCGCCACCGGGGCATTGATGGCCGAGGCGCTGGTGCGTGGCGTGCGCATCCGCTCCGCCGAGCGCTTCCACCGGCTGCCGCCGGACCACGTCACGCTGGTGCTCAGCTATGCCGGGGTCTCCGAGGCGAGCCTCAAGCGGGCCGCGGCCCGGCTCGCGGAAGCCTATCGGGCCGTGGCCGGATAGCGGAGCCAGCCGCGCCCGCTTCCCGAAGGCGCCGAGCGAACGCGGCCTTTCCGACCCCCATCTGCTGGCATCGCTTGCGGACAAGGGTGATCATCCGGCGGGTCGCGACGGCATCATCCGGAAGGCCACATGACCACTCGTCCCGCATGGACCTGCCTCGTGCTCGGCCTGCTGGCGGCGTGGCCGCTGGTGGCTACGGCGCAGTCCGCGCCAATCCGTATCGGCAATCTCGACAATGGGATTGTCGTGGAAGCCGAAGCAGAGGCCCCGCAACTGCTGCAACTGGCGCGCCCGGGCGGTGTGGCCTGGCGTGGCGGCGCTGCGGTAGTCCTGATCGGCCATGCCGACATCGGCGGCAAAGAGGTGGCGCTGCACTGGCGCTACGCCCCCGACGCCAGCCGTCAGCGGAAGGATGCCGCGAGCCTGGTCTACGAGGACCGCGCAGCCGGACTGCGACTGCGTTGGGAATGGCGTGCGCGCGCGTCGCATGGCCCGATCGAGCACGTCATCCGCATCGAGAACCGCAGCGGGCACAAGGTCTGGCTTCCGCTGCAATCCAGCCTGCAGTTCGCCTGGAACGTGGCAGCGGACCGGCCGCTGCAGCAGGTGTGGATCGACAAGGGTGCCGGCGAGGCCCCGCCGGTGGGAACGCACCGCGTGGCCATCGCCGACCGCCACGACTGGCGCGGCACCTCCAGCACCTTCGCGCATCCGCGTCCGGGCGAGGCGCGCGAGATCATTCCCTGGTTCCTGGTCCGCAGCGAGGACGCGAGCATCGGCGGCTGGTACGTGGGCGTGGAATTCAGCGGCCGCGTGGCGATGAGCCTGAAGCGCACGGGCACGAGGCTGGCGGGCACGGTCGGACTCGACCCGGAGCCCGGCCCGTTCCGCACCCGCCTAGCACCCGGCGCTACCTTCGCCACCCCAACGGTCTTCGTCGGCGCCAGCGACGGCGATCTCGACGACACCGGCAACACGCTGCGGCGCTGGGTGCGCGAGGTGCTGGGCGATCCCTCGACGCTCGCCGATCCGGCCTATCCGCTGGTGACGAACAACAGTTGGGGCAGCGCGATGGCGATCGACGAGGCGCAGGCGCGGCGCATGATCGACGACGCCAAGCGGCTGGGCTTCGAGATGTTCCACCTGGACGCGGGCTGGTTTCGCGCCGTCGGCGACTGGCACGCGGATCCGAAGAAATTCCCGCACGGCATCGGCGCGTTGGCGGATTACGCGCACCGCCGGGGCCTGAAGTTCGGGCTCTGGGCGGACTGGGCCCAGGCGGGCACCAGCACGGCCAAGGGTGCGCTCGACGTCGCCGATCCGAAGGTGCGCGACTGGCTGACCACCGATCCGCCAGCCGGCTGGAAGCCCGCCGAGTTCAAGGGCATGACCATCGACCTGGGCGTGCCGGCGGCGCGGGCGTGGGCGACCGGCGAGACCGATCGCCTCGTGCGCGACTACCACCTCGACATGCTCGAACACGACGGCTACGTCGTCGCCCAGGGTTGCGACCGCGACGACCATCCGCATGCGCCGGCCGACCCCGCCCGCATCCATCGCTACCGCGACGACGACTTCCTCTGGGTCGAGGGCAGCAACGCGACCGACGTCAGCCTGCACGCCACGCGTGCGTACTACGCCATCCAGCGCGCGCTCAAGCGGCGGCACCCGGGCCTGCTGCTGGAGGTCTGCAACGACGGCGGGCGCATGGTCGATTTCGGCAGCGCCGCCCATGGCGACTACTTCTCCATCGTCGACGCCTACGATCCGCTGTCCAACCGGCAGGCCTTCTACGACGCCAGCCACGTGCTGCCGCCGGCCATGCTCGAAACCTACGTCAAGGCATGGCCCACGCCACGGATCGGGAATTTCCGCTACATGCTGCGTAGCGGCATGATGGGCTGGTTCACCGTGATGATCGACACCAGCGGGTGGACCTCGGAACAGCACGCTGCGGCGGCGAGGGAGATCGCGTTCTACCAGTCGACGCTGCGGCCGCTGATCCGCGCCGCCGATCTCTACCACGTCGGCCCGCGTCCGGACGGCAAGGGCTGGGACGGCACCGAGTACTTCGATGGCGCGCGCGACCAGGGCGTGCTCTTCGCGTTCCATGGCAGCGATCCTGCATCGCGCGCGTTCCGGTTCAGGCTGCGCGGATTGCGCGCGGGACATCGCTATCGCGTGCACTTCCGCGACCATTCCTCAACCGACCGAGTAGTGGACGGACAGGAGCTGATGACGTCGGGCCTGGCAGTGACGTTGCCGCTACCGCAAACCTCCGAGCTGGTCGTGATCGAGGGTGTCCGGTGAGGCTTGGCACCGGGCTGACTTGGCGATGGCCCGTCGTCGAGCTTCCGGGAGTGCTGGAAAGTGTCGGCCCGAGATGCGGACTCCGGGTTCTTACGTGTCGTCGCTAACCTGGTCGGTGTCGCCCTTGCGCTGGTTGTCGCGCTTGGCCTCGTACATCGCGCGGTCGGCGCGCGTCAGGAGGGTTTCCGGGTCGCTTCCATCGCCGGGAAAGCAGGCGATGCCGATGCTGGCGTCGAGGCGGAACGTGCCTTCGGGGAGGTGGCAGGGCAGCCTGAGGCTGGCGCGGAGGCTCTCGGCGACGATGCCGGCGGCCCGCGCATCGCGGCATCCGGGCAGCAGCGCGACGAACTCGTCGCCGCCGACCCGCGCCATCAGGTCGTCCTGGCGCGAGCCCGACTGCAGGCGTTGCGCGGCTTCGCGCAGCAGGCGGTCGCCGACGTCGTGGCCGTGCTCGTCGTTGATGCGCTTGAAGCCGTCCAGGTCCAGGTAGAGCACGGCCAGGCCGTTGTCCGTCCGGGCCGCATGCTCGAGGGCGTAGTGCAGCTCCTGCTGCAGGCGGTGGCGGTTGGGCAGTCCGGTCAACGGGTCGTGGGTGGCGCGGTGCTCGAGTTCGCGCTCGGCGCGCCGCAGTTCGGTCACCTCGTGCGCCACGCCGATGCGCACGCCGTATTCGGGCAGCCATCGCGCCGACCACTGGATGTCCACGCTGTGGCCCTCCTTGTGGATGTAGCGGTTGCGGAAGTGACGCTGCGGCGCGCCGGTCATGACGCGCGCGGCCTGCTGGATGGTCGAGGCGCGGTCGTCGGGATGGACCAGCCGGAATATCGGTTGCCCGACCACCTCGTCGGGGGCGTAGCCCAGGATGCGTCCGAAGCCCGCACTGACGAACAGGACGCACCCGTCGGCATCGACGACACACACCGCATCAGGCATCAGGTCCAGCAGTTCGGCAGGCGGGGGCAGTTTGGGGATCATTGACGGGGCCGGGTCGGCGCTCGGCGTGTGGGCGTGATTCCAGTATGGGTGGTCCCGTTGCGGCTGGAAACCCGGATGGACGAGCGGCCTGGTGTCCCGGAGTCGTGAGTTCCAATCACGCGGTGTGGTCGCAGGCCGACATACGACCGGGTGGGCGCGAAGCTCCGGGAGCCCGCCGGCGCTTTCCGGCCGGCTACTAGGTGTGCCGTTTGCGCGAAGCGCGCTTCTTCGGCGCCGCGCTGCCCGTGGCGGGGCTGGTATTCCCCAGCGCCTTCAGCCACGCCAGTTCGTCGACGTAGGCGATGAACGATCGCAGGTAGCCCGGCGACAGCTCGCGCATCAGCGCGATGGCGCGGCTGGCAAGGGCGGTGGAGTTGAGCGGGCCCGCGTCGGTGGCGGCGTGGGCGACGGATTGCCGCAACTGGCTGTCGGCGCGCAGGGTGGACCAGAGCTGGCGGAAGTCGGCGAGCGCGGGGATGTCCGGGTAGGCGGCGCGCCCGGACGGTCCCTCGCAGGTGAGCTGGTCGACGAGTTCGCGCAGCGGGCCCGGATGCGCTGGGGATGCGTTGGCGTCCGGTGTTCCGTCGGGTGTGTCAGCACCAGGCGAAAGAAGTTCGGCCAACCGTGTATCCAGCGCGCGTCGCGCTTCGCCGTCGAGGGCGGCGGCGCGTCGTTCCATGGCCGCGACCAACTGCGCGCGGATGGCCGAGGCGGCGTCAGGGCGCATGGCCGGAGGCGGCTTGGTTCGGCGTGGCGTTGGCGGCCGAGGAGCGCGGGATCGGGGCGATCTCCACACGGCGGTTCTTCGCGCGGCCGGCTTCGTCGTCGTTGGTGCTGACCGGCTGCTGCGCGCCGAAGGCGGCGGCGAACACCGCGTCGGCAGGGACGCCGGCGGCGATCAGCGCGCGGGTGACGGTGAGCGCGCGCTGGGCGGAGAGTTCCCAGTTGTCGGCGAACTGGCGGTTGTCGCCGTGCACGGGCTGGTCGTCGGTGAAGCCGCTGACCATCAGCAGCTCGTCGCGCGATTGCAGGTACTGCGCCAGCGGCGCGGCGAGGCTCTGGATGAGCTGGCGACCTTCGGGCTGCAACCGATCGGAGTTGAGCGCGAACAGCAGGTTGCCGCGGATGCCGATGCGGCCGTTCACCAGGGTCACGCGGCCCTGTGCCAGCGGTGTGGCCAGCGCCTGCTCCAGCGCGGTGCGGCGTTGCTGTTCGGCCAGGCGCTGCTTCTGGGCCACCTCCAGCTTGTGCGAAAGCTGCAGCTGCACGCCGATGACGCCGACCAGGATCAGCACGAACACGCCCAGCAACACCGACATCAGGTCGCCGAAGGCCCAGATCGGCGCGGTCGACTCGCCCTCGAACTCGACCTCCTCGCTCATGCCTTGGCCGCCTTCGCAGGCTTGCCGCGGCCGGCGAGCTGCTGCATGTCGGCGATGATCTGCTGCTGCGAGAGCACGCTGAGCTCGACCACTTCCTTCGCCTGCGCCACGTAGTAGGCGAGCTGCTCGTCGCTGCGCGCGAGCGAGGCGTCGAGCGCGCAGGCGACCTGCTGCAGCCGTTCCATCAGCGCGTCGTTGGCCTGGCCGAATTGCGCGACGCCAGCGCCGAAGGCTTCGCCCAGGCTGGCGACTTCGATGGCGCTGGCGGTGACCTGCGCGGCGGCGGTGTCGAGCTTGCCGGCCTGCGCTTCGACCTGCTCGCCAAAGCGCGTTCCGACGCGGTCGAGCAATTCGGTCGAGGTGCTGACCAGGGCGTCGATTGCGCTGCGTTGTTCGGTGGAAGCGTGGTTGACCGCGCCGAGCAGGGTTTCCAGCGTGGCCAGCAGGCGGCTGCGTTCCTCCAGCATGGCGGTGTCGCGCACCATGCTGTCGGACAGCTGCTGGCGCAGTTCGCCGACGACTTCGGCGGCCACGCGCGGCGCTTCGGACGCGGCCTCGACCAGGCGCGCGATCTCGGCGAGGGTCTGGCTGGCGTGGGCCTGGGTTTGCGCCGCGATGGCGCCGGCGGTCTGTTCCAGCGTGTCGCAGATGGTTTGCTGGCGACTCGCGCTGGCTTCGCCGGCCGCCTTCCACTGCGTGGCCAGTTCGGCGGTGATGGCGTCGAGCTTGCGCGCCCAGGCGGCCAGGCGCTCCTCGTCGCGCGCTTCGAGTGCCGACTGCAATTCCGCGTGCGAGCGGTCGACCGCCTGCACCAGCGCGGCCGCGTGCGACGCAAAGGCGTCGCCGGCGGCGGCCAGCGCCTGCCGGTTGCGATCGGCGAGGTCGGCATGGACGGCGTCCTGTTTCGACAGCGCGCCTTGCCACGCCGCGGTGGTGCGTTCGGCGCTTGTGTCCAGCCGCGTGGCGACGCCGTCCAGCAGGGCGGACGAGCGTTGCTCGAAGGTGTCGGCGAAGCGGGCGAGGGCGCTGCCCAGCGCCTGCGCGTGGGCTTCGTTGGCCTGCCGGTGCTGGGCGAGCGCATCGGCCCAGATGCCGGTGACGGTGCGCGCGGTGGCGTCGAAGCCGGCGGACAGGCCCTCGAGCTGGCGCTGCACGGCGTCGCCTACGCTGGCCTGGATCGCGGCGGACTCGCGGGCGAGGCTGGCCAGGGTGGATTCGACCACCGGCTGCAGCACGCCGGCGGCGGTGCGCGCGCCGTCGGCCACGCTCGCCTGCAGCGACTGCTCGACCGAGCGCGCCAGGCGCGTGTACGTCTCCTCGGTGTGGCGGTGGAACGCCTCGCGGTCGGCGTGCTGGCGCTCGTGGGCGGCGGCGCTCTGCTGCTCCAGCGCCATGGCCATCGCCTGCAGGCGGTCGACCAGCGCGGGCATCGCCGTGGCCTGCTGCTGCAGCAGCCGGAAGGCTTCCTCGCGACGGTGCGCCTGCGAGTGGACGCGCAGGGTGGTGGCGATGGCCGCATCCAGCACGTGCACCGCCTGCAGCCGATCGCGGCGAACCAGCGCGGAGAGCAGGCCGAGCATCGCCGAGCTGGCGACGCCGGCGATGGAGGTGCCGAAGGCGAACGCCAGGCCGTTGACCGGCGCGGCCAGCGAGCCGCGGATCGCCTGCAGGTCGGAGGCGCTCCCTAGCGCCGTGCCGGTGCCGCGCAAGGTGGCCATCATGCCGAGCAGGGTGCCGAGCATGCCCAGCAGCACCAGCAGGCCGACCAGATAGGGCGTCATCGCCGGCGCCGGCAGCGCGGCGCGCTCGCCTTCGACGCGCAGGCGCACGGCGTGGCGCAGGCCGGGATGCAGGCGCTCCAGCCAGCGGCCGAGCTCGGCGGGTGGCGTGGTCAGTTCGGCCACGGCCTGGCGCAGCGTGGCAGTGGCCTGCCGGTAGCGGAACAGCTCGAACGCGCCGGCGAGGTAGCAGGCGCCGATCAGCAGGGCGACGGCCGTGCCGAGCGGGTTGCTGCCGGCGTAGCCGACAAGGATCCAGCCGATGGCCAGCAGGCCCAGGGCAAAGACGGACAGGGGAAGCAGACGTTTCAACATGGAGTACCGCGTCAGGAGGTGCGAAGCGCCGCGAGCAGCGCATCGACCGGGTGGAAACGAAGATCCAGCTCGGCCAGCAACATGGCCTGCACGTCGCGACGGAAGCCGTCGAGCCAGTGGTGGGAGGCGTGCCGGGCGGCGCGCAGCCGTTCGAAGCGCTGCCCCAGCAGCTCCGGCACCCGGGCGAGCAGGGCATGCTCGTGCGGGGTGAGCGCCGCCTCCATCACCGCGTCCACCTCGGCCAGGCGTGCCAGGTCGGGCGGCGTCCGGGCGAGCGCGTCGCGCAGCGTGCCGCGCAGGCGGCCGACGGTGGCCTGCATGGCGCGCTGCCGGGCGAGGTAGGTCGCGCGGAAAGCGGCGTAGTCCGGCTCGGCGCTCACCGATGCGCCGGGTGCGAGCAGCGGCTCGTCCCGGATCGCCGTCGCCAGCGTCTCGCGTGCCCGCGCGCACTCGGCGTGCAGGTCGTCCGGCGCCGGGGCAGCCGTCGCCGGCGCGGCCGGTCGGCCGTCGAGTGCGGCGGCGAGCGACAGTGCGTGCTTCCAGTCCAGCCACTGGCCCAACTGGTCGGGCAGCGACTGGCCGGACGGGGCCACGTCGAGTTCTGCCAGTCGCGCCAGCAGACGGATGAACGTGGGCCCGCGAACCGTCGGGCGGAGTGCAGCTTGCGCCATGGTTTCCGGGGCAAAACCAACAGTTTAGCGCGGTCGAGGTCCGAACGTGGCAGCCTCCGGGTCCTGCGATCCTTCGGCAAGGGCGGAAGCCGGGCGACCGGCGACGCGGGACGCCAGGCCCGCGGACTGTCCGCCATCCGGAAGGCGCGATGCACGATCGTGTCCACCGGGCCCGCGAGACAATAAAGTAAGGCGGCAATGTCCCGTCCTTAACGGACCGACACGCACGATTTCCCGTCCCGTCATCCGCCAGGGAGGCTGGCCATGAACCCCTACCTCAATTTCCCCAATGGCAACTGCAAGGCCGCTTTCGATTTCTACCAGCAGGTGTTCGGCGCGAAATGCATGTTCTCCATGACCTGGGGAGAATCGCCGATGGCGGACCAGGCGCCGAATGGCGACGGCAGCAAGATCATGCATGCCTCGCTGCAGTTCCCCGACGGGTCGATGCTGATGGGCGCGGACTGCCCGCCGCAGTACGGCACGCCGTTCGGCGGCTTCTCGCTGTCGGTCAACGCCCGCGACGTGGCCGAAGCGGAGCGCGCTTTTGCCGGCATTTCCGAAGGCGGCCAGGTCACCATGCCGCTGGAGAAGACCTTCTGGGCGGAACGCTTCGGCATGTGCGTGGACCGTTTCGGCGTGAGCTGGATGGTCAACTGCGAGGCGAAGGCGTCGGCATAGGGCACGCAGAGCGCATGCGCCAGGAAAAGGTCTTCGCCCTCAAGTGGGCCAGCCTGTACCCGATGTACCTGAAAAAGGCGCAGTCCAAGGGTCGCCTGCAGGAGGAGCTGGACCAGGTGATCTGCTGGCTCACCGGCTACACGCCGGCGGGACTGCGCAGGCAGGTGGAGGGCGACAGCGACCTGGAAACGTTCTTCGCCCAGGCGCCGGCCTTCAACCCGGATGCCGCATTGATCACGGGCACCGTCTGCGGCGTGCGGGTGGAAGAGGTCGACCATCCGCTGATGCGCAGGATCCGCCAACTGGACAAGCTCGTCGACGAGCTTGCCAAGGGCCGACCGATGGAGAAGATCCTGCGGCGGTGAGGCGGTGCCCGGCGGGCCGGATCAGCCGCCGTACTGTTTCGGGATCGGCAGGTCCGGCCGCTCGGCCTGCCAGTAGATCGTGACGATCCACCAGCGGTGGCCGTCGAACAGCAACTGGAAGCTGTTGATGCCGCGCTGGAACGGTTTGGCGTCGGTCGCCGCGTGGCGCGACTCGTAGGTGTCGAACACCTGCGCGATATTGCCGAACCGATCCACCGTGCGATGCACCTCGCGTTCGAAGAAGCCCTCCTTCCTGACGATGGGCTCGCCCAGCCGGATGTAGTCCTCCACGCTCAGCACGCGCGTCATGGTGACGTCGTCCTTGCCGGTATGCGCGGGAATCAGCCGTGCGCCCGGAACGAACAGCGAGCGCAGGCGATCCCAGTCGCGCGGCTGGCCGGCGGGACCGGAGATCACGTCATAGACCGCGTTCATGATCGCGTCCATCGATGCCACGTCGGCCGGTCGCGCGGCTGGTGAAGCGGGGGTGCTCACGGTGCTGGCGCCCGGCGCCGTGGAGCTGGTGGCGGTCATGCCTCGGGCGGCGGCGAGCTGGGGCACGGACAGCAGCGTCACGGCGCAGGGCAGCAGCAGAGTGCGAAGCGAGGCAAGGCCCATGATGCGTTCTCCGTTCCGGATGGTGGCGAAGGTTCGTGTTACAGGGGCGTGCCGGAACGCCGTCGGTCCGGCATCCGGGTTCCAGCTACCGGAACGAATTGAATCACTTCGTGGCCTGACGGGCGACCGGTTCACATTGCGACGCTGGCTTTTTGTATGACAATCGACCACCTTCGCCGGATGCGCCTGCACGGCCGGCGCGTTCGCATGGCAGAGGGAGGCGATCGATGACGGGCAATGCACGGGCGCGCAGCCGCGCCATGGCATGGGTCGCGCTGGCGGCCATCACGGCAACTGCGGCGATGTCGTCCACGGCGTCGGCAACGGATGCAAACATCACCTGGAGCGGCCTGCGTGCGCCGCTGGCGACACCCTGGACGTCCAAGGTATCGCCGGACAACGCGTTGCCGGACTACCCGCGCCCGCAGCTCGCACGTCCCTCGCTGGCGCATCCGCGGTGGATGAACCTCAACGGCCTGTGGCAGTACGAGGCGACCCACGGTGCCGCGAAGCCGGCCTTCGGCAAGTCGCTGGCCGGCCGCATCCTGGTGCCGTTTCCCGTCGAGTCGGTGCTCTCCGGCGTACAGAAGCACGCCGACGACATGCTCTACCGCCGGCAGGTCGAGATCCCGGCCGACTACACCGCCGACGGCGGCCGCGTGCGGCTGAACTTCGGCGCGGTGAACTACGAGGCGACGGTCTACGTCAACGGCACGAAGGTCGCGCACCACACGGACGGCTATACCGCGTTCGGGGCCGACATCACCGATGCATTGCGCAAGGAAGGCCCACAGGAGATCGTCGTCGCCGTGCACGCGCCGGTGGACGGCGCCGACGTGCCGGTCGGCAAGCAGCGCCTGAAGCCCGAGGGCATCTTCTACACCGCCGCTTCCGGCATCTGGCAGACGGTGTGGCTGGAACCGGTGCCGGCCACCAGCCTGGCGGCGCTGACCCTGGTGCCGACGCCGACGCTCGATGGTTTCACGGTCGAGCCGGGCATCGACGGCGATGCACAAGGCGCCACGCTGACCGTCACCGCCTATGCCGCCGGCAAGGCGGTCGGCCACGCGAGCGGGCCGGCCGGCAAGCCACTGGATCTCGAAGTCGCGCATCCGCGCACGTGGAGTCCGGACGATCCGTTCCTGTACACCGTGCGCGCCGAGCTGCGCCGGGGCAAGACCGTCGATCGCGTGGAGAGCTACGCGGGATTGCGCACCATCGCCGTGAAGAAGGTCGATGGCCGCAACCGCATCGTGCTCAACGGCAAACCGACCTTCCTGCTGGCGACCCTGGATCAGGGCTACTGGCCGGACGGCATCTACACCGCGCCCACCGACGCGGCCCTGAAGTTCGACATCCAGAAGACCAAGGACCTGGGCTTCAACACCATCCGCAAGCACATCAAGGTCGAGCCGGCACGCTGGTACTACTGGACCGACCGCCTCGGCCTGATGGTCTGGCAGGATGCGCCGGCGTTGCCCAACGGCCGCAACGACAAGCTCGGCGAAGCGGCACGCAGCAACTTCCGCGCCGAGGTGGCGGCGATGGTGCAGCAGTTGCGCGGCGTACCGTCGATCATCGGCTGGATCCCGTTCAACGAAGGCTGGGGACAGTGGAGCCTGCAGGCCGCGCGCGACGTTGCCGCGCAGGTGAAGCGGCTCGATCCCTCGCGCCTGGTCGACGAGCGCAGCGGCTACAACTGCTGCGACACCAAGGGCGATCCCGGCGGCGGCGACATCATCGACGTGCACGACTACCAGGGTCCGGGCACGCCCGAGCCGGACGCCACCCGTGCCGCGATCGACGGCGAGCACGGCGGCCTGACGCTGGGCATTGCCGGACACGTCTGGCCAGGCACGCCGATCAACCCCTACGGCGCGGTGAAGGATCGCGCCGCGCTCGACGACGGCTACGTCGCCAATACCGCGGTGCTGCGTGACAAGGGCGTGCCGCGCGGCCTGTCCGGCAGCGTCTATACGCAGATTACCGACGTCGAGGGCGAGCACAACGGTCTGTTCACCTATGACCGCAAGGTCGAGAAGGTGGACGAGCAGCGCGTGCGCGCGATCAACCGCGCGGTGATCGAGGCCGGTTCGGCGCACTGACGCCGGACAACTCCATTCCGTCCGCTTACGGGAACACGACCATGTCGATGCGGCACAAGGTTTTCATCGCAGCCTTCGCGGTGCTTCTGGCCACCCTTGCGGCCATGCCGGTCCGCGCCCTGGACAACGGCCTGGCGCGCACGCCGCCGATGGGCTGGAACAGCTGGAACAGTTTCCACTGCGACGTCAGCGCCGACCTGGTGGAGGCCACGGCCGACGCCATGGTCGCCTCCGGCATGAAGGAGGCCGGCTACACCTACGTCAACATCGACGATTGCTGGCTGCTCAAGCAGCGCGGCGCGCATGGCGAGCTGGTGCCGGACCCGGCGAAGTTCCCGCACGGCATCGCGGCGGTGGCCGACTACGTGCACCGCAAGGGCCTGAAGCTGGGCATCTACGAATCGGCCGGCGCCACCACCTGCGCCGGCTATCCCGGCAGCATCGGCCACGAAAAGGAAGATGCCGCGCAGTTCGCACGCTGGGGCGTGGATTACCTCAAGTACGACAACTGCGGCGACAAGCGGGGCCAGACCTACCCGCAGCGCTACACCGCCATGCGCGAAGCGCTTGCTCGAAGCGGTCGCGCCATCGTCTACAGCATCTGCGAGTGGGGCAACGAATCGCCGTGGGACTGGGCGCCGGCCATCGGCAACCTGTGGCGCACCACCCAGGACATCACCCCGCGCTGGGCGACCGACCAGCCGGCCAACGGCTATCCGCAGGGCATCCTGGACATCCTCGACCAGCAGGCGGCGCTCGCCGGCACCTCGCACCCGGGCGCCTGGAACGATCCGGACATGCTCGAGGTCGGCAACGGCTACCTCACCGACGACGAGAACCGCGCGCATTTCAGCCTGTGGGCCTTGCTCAACGCACCGCTGATCGCCGGCAACGACCTGCGCCATCTGTCCAACGAGGTGCGCGCCGTCCTCACCAACCGCGAGGTCATCGCCGTCGACCAGGACTGGGGCAGCCGCCAAGGGGCCAAGCTGCGCGACGACGGCGACACCGAGGTATGGGCCAAGCCGATGTCTGACGGTTCGGTGGCGGTGATCCTGCTCAACCGAGGGCGCGGCCCGGTATCCATCGCCGCCACCGCGCGCGAGATCGGCGCAAAGGCGGCCGGCAGCTACACCGTCCGCGACCTCTGGAAACACACCCAGGCCCGCGGCGACGGCCGCATCGAGGCGAGCGTGCCGACCCACGCCGTCGCGATGTTCCGCGTGTGGCCGGGAGCGCATGGGACCTTGCGCTGAGACCTGAGGCGGCATGCAGGGGAGACCGTGCCTGCTTCGCTGCCGTGCCCCCGGCAGGCGCCCGGCACCGGCAGGGTGGCGACCGCCGTCGCGGCCATCGACGAACAAGACGGCCGCGGAACGACGCAGGCGGTCGCCCTCCTGCGTCTCCTGTGCGGTCCAGCCGCAGCAACGCGCGCTCCCGCATTGGGTGTGCTGGCCGTGAGCGTCATCAGGGGGCCAGGGCAAGCTAGCCCCATGCTCAGGGCGTCCTGAGGATCCCGGCCACGCGCTGGGCCACCGGCGCGAGCGTCTCGCCGGGTGGCGCATCCGGGCGGTCGAGGTAGTAGTACACGGTAGCGGCCACGTCGTCGCGACGGTAGAAGTTGGTCCAGCCGTCGGGCAGGTCCGGGTCGTCCAGCGTGTGCGGTTTGCCGTCCAGCAACTGGACGAAGTGCGCCCGTCCGCCTGGGTCCAGCGTCACCGGGCGCAGCGGCACGCCGGCCTTTTGCAAGGCAAGCACCTTGGTCCGCGGCGCGCCGCCGATCTGCTGCAGGCGCACTTCGCAGTCGCGGCTGAAATAGATGGGGTCGGGCAGGTGCAGGCGATAGAAGAGCCAGTGGCCGGCCTTTGGGTTCGCCACGAGCAGGCCTTCGTTGCGCTGCGCGTAGGGCCGCTCCAGGCCGTAGCCCGAGCCCACGTAGTCCTCGGTGCCGGTGCCCGCCAGGGTGGGGTGCTCGCGGTCACCGTCGAGGAAGACCTTCACCTCGCCCTCGCCGAACCAGCTGTCGCCGTACGCCGGACTGCCGACCACCGCGATGCTTGCGCCCAGGTAGCGGCCGCGGCCCTGCACCCTGGGCAGGATGCGGAAGTCCTCGCCCAGCGTGGTCGGATTCTGGCGATGCCAGCTCGCGTGGAAGTAGAGCGCGTCCGGGCCCACCGGCTCGCGGGTGTAGTCGATGTCGTAGAAGATGGCGTCGAGGTCGGTGCCCGATTCGTTGCGTACCACCAGCCGCGCGCCGCGGTGAAACGGCATCGGCACCACGCTCACGAACGAGCGGCCCTCCGGGCTGGAGAACAGCTCGCTCTCGAACGGACGGGCGCCATCCAGCCCCAGGCCGAAGAAATCGCCCAGCGGCACCGATACCGCCGGCGTGTTGGCGCCATCCCAGTAGATGTCCAGCCGCAGCGCGCGCAGCATGCGTGGCGAGCGGTCACTCACTGTCATCCAGAGGCGGCGGATGACGCCCGAACCTTCGATCCGGCCCAGCTCCAGCGACTGGCCGGCCGGGATCGAGTCGAACGCATGACCCTTGGCGCCACGGTTCTCCAGCGCACCGGCGCCGGGAGCCGACGTGCGGTTTTCCGGGCTGATCCAGCGCGGCTGCTGCGCCCGGTACTGATAGATCGACTGGGCGGATGCGGGCAGTGCAGCAGCCACCACGAACAGCAACACGAGGGGAATGAACGGGGATTTCATTGGCGCATGGCCTCCTCTTGTCGATGGCACCGATGAGAGCGAACGGGGATCGACCTGGCAAGCGGCAGAGGGCCGGATGGTGAACCGATCCGACTTTCCCATCATGCCGGCGTCCCTCTTGAAGCCTGCATGGAATCCGACGGAGCCGCCTCGGCTCACGTCGCGACAAGCGGACAACCACCGACTGGCTTAACGCGAAAACCAGATTGCCCGGTGCACAGTGGCATGGCCGTTACGGGAGGCATGTGCCATGGCGCGACGGGCATGGACCTTGTGGAGTACCGCGCTCCTCCTGGCAGCGGGCCTGGGGGTGTTCGCCTCCGAGCCGCCCGCCGGTAGCCCGCGTACCGATGGGTTCGTGGCGCGGATCGAGCTGACCGGCCCGATCGGTCCGGCGGCCGCCGAGTACGTGGACACCGCGATGCGGCGCGCCACGGCCGAAGGTGCCGCGGCGATCGTGCTGCAGATGGACACGCCCGGCGGCCTGGCTGATTCGATGCGGCCGGTCATCGCCGACATCCTCGCCTCGGACGTGCCGGTGCTCGGCTATGTGGCACCCGGTGGCGCGCGCGCGGCTTCCGCCGGCACCTACATCCTGTACGCCTGCCACATCGCCGCGATGGCGCCGGCCACCCATCTTGGCGCCGCCACGCCGGTGTCGCTCGGCGGCGGCACACCCATGCCGCAGCCGGCCGCAGGCGACCAGCCAGCGTCGTCGAACAGCAGTGGCGCATCGAAGGAAGGCGGCAAGCCGACGCCCGGGCAGGGCCCGGATGCCGAGTCGGACAAGGTCCTCAACGACGCGGTCGCCTACATCCGTTCGCTGGCGCAACTGCGCGGACGCAACGCGGCATGGGCCGAACGGGCGGTGCGGGGTGCGGCCACGCTGACCGCCAGCGAGGCGATGGACAAGCACGTGATCGACTTCGTCGCCGCCGACGCCGCGGCGCTGCTGGCGCAGGCCGACGGCCGCACGGTACGCGTCGGCGAGCGTGTACGGACTCTCCATCTGGCAGGCCTGCCGCTGCGCGACTACGCGCCGGACTGGCGCAACCGCTTCCTCGCCACCATCACCAATCCGACCATCGCCTACATGCTGCTGCTGGCGGGCATCTACGGGCTCGTCCTGGAGGCGTTCCATCCTGGTGCGCTGCTGCCTGGCATCACCGGCGGCATCTGTCTGCTGATCGGCCTCTATGCGCTGCAATTGCTGCCGGTGAACTACGCGGGACTGGCGCTGATGGCGCTGGGCATCGGCTTGTTGCTGGCCGAGGCGTTCAATCCGAGCGTGGGCGCATGGGGCATCGGCGGCGTGATCGCGTTCGTCATCGGCTCGATCATGCTGTTCCGCACGGGCGTGCCCGGCTATGCGGTCAACGTGGGCGTGATCGCGGGCATCGCGTGCTGTGCGGTGCTGGGGCTCGGTGTGCTGCTGCGCCTGGCGATGCGCGCGCGGGCCGCTCCGCACTTCAGCGGCGGGCAGTCGATCCAGGCGACCTTCGGCGAACTGCTGCAACCGGTGGGTGCAGGCGGCGAAGGCTGGGCAGTCGTCCAGGGCGAGCGATGGCGCGTGCATTGCGCCGTGGCGCTGCCTGCCGGCGCCCGCGTGCGGGTGGTGCGCCGTGAAGGCCTGTTGCTATGGGTGGAACCCGCCTGATCCTCTCCACAGGAGAACGCTCATGTTCGGATTTGCCGGTGTGTTGGTGGTGTTCGCCGTCGCGCTGCTGGTCTCGGCGATCAAGGTGCTGCCGGAATACCAGCGCGGCGTGGTGCTCACGCTGGGCCGCTACACCGGCACCAAGGGACCGGGGCTGGTGCTGCTGGTGCCGGTGATCCAGCGGATGATGCGGGTGGACCTGCGCGTGACGGTGATGGACGTGCCGCCGCAGGACGTGATCTCGCGCGACAACGTCTCGGTACGGGTCAACGCGGTGGTGTATTTCCGCGTCGTCGAACCGGACAAGTCCATGCTGCAGGTGGAGAACTTCCTGCAGGCCACCAGCCAGCTGGCGCAGACACGGCTGCGCTCGGTGCTGGGCCAGCACGAGCTGGACGAGATCCTGTCGCAGCGCGATTCGATCAACCAGACGTTGCAGGCGATCCTCGACGAGGCGACCGACCCATGGGGCATCAAGGTCACCAACGTGGAGATCAAGGACGTGGACCTCAACGAAACCATGGTGCGCGCGATCGCCCGCCAGGCCGAGGCCGAACGCGAGCGCCGCGCCAAGGTGATCCACGCCGAGGGCGAACTGCAGGCCGCGGAGAAACTGCGCGACGCCGCCGCGATGCTGTCGCAGCAATCGCAGGCGCTGTCGCTGCGCTATCTGCAAACGCTGTCCGACATGACCAGCGGCGGCAAGTCATCCACGATCGTCTTCCCGCTTCCGCTGGAGCTGATCAAGCCGCTGATCGACGCCGTCCAGCGCGAGAAATAGGGCTGTCCCGTCGGGCGCGGAGTCCGTTGTTGCCTTGAGCGGATAACCGGCCCTGGGGCCGTATTGCGCCCTTGCCGGCAAGCGATCGCCTTCTCGCGGGCGTCGATGATGGACGGCATCACGCCGCCCGCGCCGAAGGGGAGCTTGCGCCGGGATGTAGCAGCGGAGAATCGGGCGTCACGCCTGCGCAGCGAACGCTTCCATCAAGGGTTGGTAGTCCTCCGGCGGCGGGAACCCCGGGTAGCTGTGGCGTGCCGGGGTGCTTGCCCAGGGAAGCCGCTCGGCAGTGAAGGTTTCGATGAAGGGCTCGTAGTCCACGTGCGGATCCAGCGCCGAAGCGCGCAGGTTGACCAGCCAGTCGATGCCCGCCGGGCGGGTCATCAACCACGACTTGCAGAAGTCGCAATACAGGTGCGCGTGCTCCGTCTGCAGGCCGCCACGGACCAGATTCCCTTCCAGCACCTCCACGCCCTCCGCGGGCAGGGCCACGGTCAGCGAGAAGGCGCTGCCGGTCATCTTCTGGCAACCGAGACAGTGGCAGGCCATGGTGAGCAGCGCCGGCCGGGTGATGCGCAGGCGAACGGCTCCGCAGCGGCAGGTCGCAGTGGCGGGAAGCTCTCGGGGGTAGCTCATGGCAATTCCTTGGATGGGCGGGGGATGGGCTGTCCGTGGAACCAGCTTCACTTCGGGCGGCCCGGTCGGACGGCTGTCTGATCGCTCAAGATAAGCGATGGCCGAAGCAAGAAGCAGCTTCTTTCTGCAAGCGCGCCAGAGCCGGGCCGTCCCATGACCTCCGACGTCTACACAAACGGCTCCGCTACGGGCAAAGTCGCACGCATTCCCTTCATGGAATGGCCTATGACCCGCTTAGTTTCCCTCCGCGCCACGCTGCTGTCGGCTGCATTGGCGTTCACCTCAGTCGGCGCCCTCGCCGCGGACGCCACGCCTCATCAGGACTTCCTCGCCGCGCACATCGACACCTCGGTCGATCCGGGCGTGGATTTCTTCCAGTACGCCAACGGCGCCTGGCTGAAGGCGCATCCGATCCCGGCGTCCGAGGCGGCGTGGGGCATCGGCAACGAGGTGGACGACGAGCTGTATGCCCGCCTGCGCGGGATCAGCGAGTCGGCGGCGAAGCAGCAGGCCGCGCCCGGCAGCGACCAGCAGAAGATCGGCGATTTCTGGGCCACCGCGATGGACGTGGCGAAGGCCGATCGCCTGGGCCTGCAGCCGCTGCACGATGAACTGGCGCGCATCGACGCGATCGCCTCGCCCGAGGGCGTGCTCGACACCGTGTTCGCGTCCAAGCCGATCGGCGTCGGCGCACTGTTCCGCATCGGCATCGCGCAGGACGACAAGGACAGCGCGACGATGGCGGTACAGGTCGCCCAGGGCGGACTGGGCCTGCCGAACCGCGACTTCTACTTCAACCCGGAAGCGGGCGTGGCGAAGATCCGCGTCGCCTACGTCGAGCACATGGCGCGCATCTTCGTGCTGCTCGGCCGCGATCCGACCGCGGCCAGGGCGGCCGCGACGCAGGTGATGGCCTTCGAGACGGCGCTGGCGAAGGCCTCGCGCAAGCTCGAGGACCTGCGCGACCCGGAGAAGAACTACAACAAGATGACGCCCGTGGACTTCACCGCGAAGTACACGCCGTCCATCGACTGGACCCGGCGGCTGGCGGGCTGGGGTATCCATCCCTCCTACGTGATCGTCGGCCAGCCGGAATTCTTCGCCGCCGAGGACCGCCTGCTGCGCGAGACGCCGCTGCCGGTGCTCAAGGACTACCTGCGCTATCACCTGGTCGACGGCTATGCGCCGTTCCTGTCCACCGTGCTGGACGAGGAGCACTTCGACTTCCACGGCCGCGCGATGTCGGGCCAGCAGGAACAGCGCCCGCGCTGGAAGCGCGCGCTGGACGAGGAGAACGATGCCATGGGCATGGTGCTCGGGCGCATCTTCGTCAAGCAGTATTTCCCTGAGGCGTCCAAGCAGCGCTACGAGGCGATGGTCGAGGCGGTCCGCGGCACCTTCCACGACCGCATCGAGCGGCTCGACTGGATGGGCGCCGACACCAAGGCCAAGGCGCTGGCCAAGCTCGCGGCGGTCACGCCCAAGGTCGGCTATCCGGACAAGTGGAAGGACTACTCGGCGCTGGTGGTCGGACGCGAGTCCTACGCGGCCAACGTGATGTCGGCGCGCCGTTGGCAGTTCCAGGACAACCTGTCCAAGTTCGGCAAGCCGGTCGACCGCACCGAATGGGACATGACCCCGCAGACCTACAACGCCTACTACAACCCGTCGAACAACGAGATCGTGCTGCCCGCGGCGATCTTCATGGTGCCCGGCGTGCCCGACGACCAGGTGGACGATGCAGTCGCCTACGGCTACGTCGCGGCCAGCACCATCGGCCACGAGATCACCCACGGCTTCGACGACCAGGGCCGTCAGTACGACGCGCAGGGCAACCTGTCCGGCTGGTGGACGGCGCAGGACGCCGCGCGCTTCAACGCCGCCGCGCAGAAGATGGTCGACCAGTTCAATGCGTACGAGCCGCTGCCGGGCCTGCACATCAACGGCAAGGCGAGCCTGGGCGAGAACATCGCCGACTACGGCGGCGTGCTGCTCGGCCTGGAAGCCTTCGAGAAGACCGGGCAATACAAGAAGGGCGAGAAGATCGGCGGCCTGACGCCGACCCAGCGCTACTTCCTTGGTTACGCGCTGGGCTGGATGAGCCAGCAGCGCGAGCAGCGGCTGCGCCAGCGCCTGCTGTCGGACGTGCACGCCCCGGCGAAGTGGCGGGTACTCGGCCCGATGTCGAACATTCCCGCGTTCTACCAGGCGTTCGGCGTGAAGCCCGGCCAGCCGATGTGGCGCAAGCCCGAGGACCGCGTGCGGATCTGGTGACGGCAACGCGCGTCCGGCAAGGGACGCGCCCGGCCCATTGAAAATGCAGGCGCGTTCATGCGCGCCTGCATTTTCGTTTCATGCAGTCACGTCGAAAAGCAGTGCCAATCGCATGCGGTGCCTGGATTGCGAAGCGCGCATGGTTGCCCGGGATTCCGCATCTGCCCCGGCGGGCGCAAACGGGCGTTGCTGGCACCGTGCATCAGGAACCGCCTTCCGGCAACTCCGCCGCCACGGGACGGTGCGGCACCAGGCGGACGATGATCGTCATGCCACCGAGCAGCAGCATCGCCGCCACGACGAAGGCCGCGCCGTCGAAGCCCCTGGCCGCGCCCCAGGCCAGCGACTGCGAGGCGATCAGCGGACCGAGCACGGCCGCCACCGAGTTCATGCTGCCGATGCCGCCCTGCAGCGCGCCTTGCCGGCTGGCGTCGACCATGCGCGAGAGGATCCCGTTCATCGCCGGATACACCAGTGCGCCCAGCGCACCGACCAGGAAGAACGCGTAGACCTGCCAGCCATGGGTCGTGAACGCGTAGGCGAGCAGGCAGGCCCCGCCGCAGGCCAGGCCGACGATGGCGGTGCGCCGTTCGCCGAGGCGTTCCACCACGCGCCGCGTCACCGCCAGTTGCACGATCACGGTCAGGAAGCCGACCCAGGCCAGGCTCCAGCCGATCGCCGTGGCATTCCAGCCGAACCGGATCGACGCCCAGAACGCCCAGGTCGACGGATACACCACCCCGCCGAGTTGCCACAGGAACCAGGCCAGCAGCAGCGGCGTGGCGTTGCCTGCGTGGAAGAGCGGACGGAAGGCGCCGACCACGTGTGCGTCGCGCAGGCGGAACGGGCGGCGGTGCGAGGCATCCAGCGTCTCGGGCAGCAGCCACGCCATCGCCACCGCGTTGAGCGCGGCGAGCGCCGCCGCCACGACGAACGGTGCGCGGGTGCCGAACGAGGCCACCAGTCCGCCCAACGCCGGGCCGACGATGAAGCCGACGCCGAAGGCGGCGCCCAGCAGGCCGAACACGCTCGCGCGCTTCTGCGGCGGCGTGACGTCGGCGATGACCGCGCCGGCGGGCCCGAACGTGGCGCCGGTGATGCCGGCAATCGCGCGGCCCACGAACAGCCATCCCAGCGTGGGCGCCCAGGCCATCAGCAGGTAGTCGAGGCTGAAGCCGAGCATGGCGGCGATCAGCACGGGACGCCGGCCGAAGCGGTCGCCGAGGTGGCCGAGCACGGGGCCGGCGAAGAACTGCGCCACCGCGAACACCGCCAGCAGCCAGCCCGCCACACGCGTGGCCGCCTCCAGCTCCAGGTGGCCAAGCTGCGTGACGAGCGCGGGCAGCACCGGCATGACGATGCCGAAGCCGATCACGTCGATGACCACGGCGGCCAGCACGACGGGGACGGCGCGGTGGTGGAAGCGGGACGTTCGAGGGGACATGGCGGGGCGCGCAGGGCAGGGAGGGCGCACTGTGCCTGCACGGACGGATGCAGGCAATCCGCCTGCCGAGCCGATACGCAAAGCCGCCCTGCGTCCGCTGCGCGGCCGCGTGACTTCGGGCACATGCGCCCGTTCCGTCGCGTAGAGCAGGCTGCCCCCTTCATCGTGGAGGTGGCCATGCGCCTGCGTCATCTTGGAGCATTGCTGGGGTTCGCTGCGTTTTGCCTAGGTAGCGCGGCGTACGGCGCCGAAGCGTCCCCCGAGGCCTTGCGCGGCGAACTGCTGCAGATCACGCAACGCCTCGTCGACGCGATTCCGCTCGGCGACCGCACGCCCTGGAATGCGCTGGTGACGGACGATGCGGTGATCATCGACGAGTTCGGCCGGATCGCGCACAAGGCCGATACCGTGGCCTCGCTGCGCCCGTTCCCGACGGGCTTCTCCGGCAGCATCGAACTGCGCGACGCGCACGTGCGCCAGTACGGCGACACCGCGCTCATGCAGGTCGAGCAGTACGAACGCGAAACCGTGTTCGGCCAGAAACTGGTCGTGCGCTACCAGACCCTGCTCACCTTCGTGCGGCAGTCGGGTGCGTGGAAGCTGGCCGGCTACGAGGACGTCACCATCCCCACGGCACCGCCGGAACTGCACGTCGACGGCCTGGTGGCGAGCGACTACGTCGGCACCTACAGCTACGGACCCGGGCGTGCGTGGACGGTCAGCGACCGCGACGGCGTGCTCAGCTACACCTCGCATGCGGGCGGCACGGCGAACGTGCTGCACCCGATCGCGAAGGACGTTTTCATGGGCAGCGACGACGAGCGCAACCTGCTGATCTTCCGTCGCGACCGCCAGGGCCGCATCGAGGCATTGATCGAGCGCCGCAAGTTCAACGACCTGCGACTGAGGCGCGAGGCCTAGCAGGGCACGGAAGGCGCCAAGGCAGGCGTGCCTCCACCCCATCGATGCCCGTCCTGCAACAGGGCGTCAGCCGAGCGCCCGCACCCGGAAGTTGCGTCCCTTTACGCGGCCAGCGCGCAGGCGATCGAGCGCCTTGTCGGCCAGTGTGCGGGCGATGGCGACGTAGGCGCGGGTGGCGAAGACGTCGATCTTGCCGATGTCACCGGCCGCGAGGCCGGCATCGCCGGTAAGCGCGCCGAGGATGTCGCCGGGGCGCAGCTTGTCCTGGCGGCCGGCATCGATCACCAGGGTCTTCATCGGTGCCAGGTGCAGGCTCTTGCCGCGTGGCGGGGCGAGCTTGAGCGAACGCCAGGGCAGGGGGCCGCCCTGTGCCTGCTCGATGTTCCCGGCCTTGGGCCGCTCGCGCGGCGTGCACAGGGTGATCGCGAGGCCAGGCTGGCCGGCGCGGCCGGTACGGCCGATGCGATGGGTATGGGTGTCCGGGTCGTGCGCGATGTCGTAGCTGACCACCAGTGGCAGCGCGGCGATGTCCAGGCCGCGCGCGGCGACGTCGGTCGCCACCAGCACGTTGCAACTGCGGTTGGCGAAGCGCACCAATACCTCGTCGCGGTCGCGTTGTTCCATGTCGCCGTGCAGGGCGAGCGCGGAGAAGCCGCGGCAGTCCAGCTCCCGTGCCAGGTTGTCGACGTCGCGCCGCATGTTGCAGAACACCAGGGCGTGCTGGTCGCGGTCGCGGGCGAGCAACTGGGCGAGCATGTCGATCTTGTGCGCCGGTTCGACTTCCACGAACTGCTGTTCTATCGCCGGCTTCGCTTCGGCCGGCGTCTCCACGGTGACCTCCGCCGGCTCCTTCTGCAGTCGTCGGCTGGCGTTGCGGATCGCTTCCGGGTAGGTGGCCGAGAACAGCAGGGTCTGGTGGTGCTTTGCGATGCGTCCGACGATGTCGTCGATGGCCTCGCCAAAGCCCATGTCGAGCATCCGGTCGGCCTCGTCCAGTACCAGCACCTTGATGCCGCCGCCATGCAGGCTGCCGCGCCTGAGGTGCTCCTGCACGCGACCGGGCGTCCCCACCACGATGTGCGGATCGTGGGTGAGCGAGGCCAGCTGCGGGCCCAGCGGCATACCGCCGCAGAGGGTCAGCAGCTTGACGTTGGGCATGCTGGCGGCGAGCCGGCGGATGGCCTTGCTCACCTGGTCGGCAAGTTCGCGGGTGGGGCACAGCACCAGTGCCTGTAGCCGGATGCTATCCACGTCCAGCGCCTGCAGCAGGCCGAGGCCGAACGCGGCGGTTTTGCCGCTGCCGGTGCGCGCCTGCGCGATCACGTCCCGTCCGGCGAGGATCGGCGGCAGGCTCTGCGCCTGTACCGGGGTCATGGCGGCGTAGCCGTGGGCGTCGAGGCTGGCGAGCAGGGCAGGTTTGAGCGCAAGCGTGGCGAAGTCGGTCATTCGCCATGATCGCATCAAAGCGAGGCGGGTCGAGTCATGTCCGCGACGACGAACCGGCAGACCCGCTGCGGTGCGCAGCGGCCAATCGGGCGGGTGACGTGTCGCGCGCGGTTTTCCCCGACCCCGGACCGGGCCTGGGGGCTGCCCGGCAGGGCCAACAAAGAAAAAGCCCGGCGCGAGGCCGGGCTTTTCGGGACGGGCGCAAACCCCTCAGAGCGGCTGGACCTGGTCGGCCTGCAGCCCCTTCGGGCCCTGCGTCACGACGAAGGACACCTTCTGGCCTTCCTGCAGGCTCTTGAAACCCGAGGACACGATCGCGCGGAAGTGCACGAACACGTCATCGCCGCTGGCGCGGCTGATGAAGCCAAAGCCCTTGGCATCGTTGAACCACTTGACGGTACCGGTTTCGGTCTGGGACATCGTTGTATCTCCTTGGAACGGATGGGAGCCGCATGGCGCGGCGTGAGCTGGTCGCAAGGAGGAAACGGTGCAACGGTGTAGTGGAACTGCTCTCTACAGCATCAGGCCACAGTTCGCGTGACCCTTGAAACTCAGCCCTGCCACAGTAGTGACTGTGGCGCTGCGAATCAAATGACATTGCATCTGCGGCGAATCAAATGGTTTTGCATGCATTGGTGTGCCGGCATGGAAAACCAAGCCGGACTTTCCTGCAGGCGGCAGCAAACCTGCCGCGCGCGAACCGGCAGGTTCGCTCCCGGCAGGATGACAGGCGCCTTTTGCCCAGCGGCGGCAGCGTGGTGGACCGATGCGTCCTGCCGGCCCGCGTCAGGGCCGGCGTGCACGTCGTCTGCCGACACGCGCATTGCCAGATGCGCGGGCACGAACGCGAACCGCCGCGGGACGGCTCGCCGCATACGCGCCATCGGCGATGCAGGCATCCCGCGTGGCTCGAGCCGTCGCCAGACGCTCCGCGGCTAGCGGATCGGCGCCATCAGGTGCTGGTAGGGCGTACCCGCCCACATCACGTAAGGCGCGCCGGTGTCCGGATCGGCCTGCTTCGGATACTGGTCGTAGAACGCCGCGTCGGCGCCCACCACCATCACGTGCGGGCCGGTCTTGATCCAGTGCTCGCCCTTCGGTTGCTTGGCGTAGGGATCGGTGTTGCTCGCGTCGGTGCCGCCCTCGAGCATGTACATCAGGCCTACCTTGCCGCTCGGTGGCGTCGTGTGGGTGAGCCATGCGTTGACCCAGCCCATCGCCGCCTTGTCGGCGCACATCGGGTCGTTGCCGGGCGTGGCCGGTGCGTCGGGGATGCAGGTGAAGCCGTTGGTGCCCTGGCGCAGGGTGCGCATCTTGCCCTGGGCGTCCATCGCCATGATGGTGGCGTGTCTGCCGACATTGGCCGGTGCGGCGCGCATCGCACTTGCGATCATCTGCGCGTCGCTCATCGGCTTGGCCATGGACTTGGAATCCGTGGCCTGCGCTGTGCCTAGGCAAAGGAGCAACGCAGCGGGAAGGGCCGCTCGCCGGATCGAGGTTGCTGTACGCATGATGGCCTCCCGTTGGGGGTGGCCGGCGATCCCGGATTCCGGACGCGAGCGTGTGCCCGCGCACGTTATCGCCCGATCAAGAAAAGGGATCGGCTTCATTGTCCGTTGGACGCCGCGGAAGTCGCGCCGAGCTCGCTTGAGGCAGCCGTCGTGCCTTCGCCACCAAGAAGCTTCGGTCGCGAGGCCCGCGCGCCGTGCCCCTTCGCCACCGAACGACGGCCTTCAGCCGCTCCCGTTGCGCCGGTAGGCGGACAGCGAAACCACCAGCCCGCCGATGCCGAGCGCCGCGCCGAGCGCGCAGGTCGCCGCCCATCCGCCGTATGCCCAGGCCAGGCCGGCGAGCGAGGAGGCTGCTGCGCCGCCGACGAAGAATGCGCCGGTGAACAGGCCATTGAGTCGACCGCGGGCCTCCGGCCGCACCAGGTTGATCGCGCGCCGGCCGAGCGTCTGGTCGCCGACCGTGCCCACGTCCAGCAACAGCGAGGCGGCCACCATCAGGGCAAGACCGGCCACCGGCGCCAGGCCACCTGCGATCCCGCCGACGACGAACGCCGCCACGACCAGCACGTGCATCACCACGTTGGCCGGACGCGTCAGTCCGCGATCGCCCAGCCGCCCGGCAATGGGCGCGATGACCGAACCGCCGACGCCGGCCATGGCGAAGGCCGCTATGCCATGCGCGCCGAGCCCGAACGGCGGCTGCGCCAGGCGCAGCGCCACGATGGTCCAGAATACGTTGAAGGCGCCGAACACCAGGATCGCGCTCAGCGCATGGCGCTGCAGGACGCGCTCACCGCGCGCCAGCGGCCACAGCGAGCGCACCAGCGTGGCATAGCGCAGGCTGTGCAGCGGCCGCAGCGTCGGCAGCGCGCGCCACAGCACCAGCGCAATGGCGGCGATCGCGATCGCGAACACGATGAATACGGCGCGCCAGCCGAACGCCTGTGCGATCAGGCTGGCCAGCGGGCGCGACAGCAGGATGCCGATCATCACCCCGCTCATCACGTTGCCGACCACGCTCCCCCGTTCCGCCTCGGGGGCGAGCGAGGCCACCAGCGGCACGAGCATCTGGATCGAGCTGGTGGCGGCCCCGACCGCAAAAGCAGCAACGAAGTAGATCACGGGGCCGGGCGCCCAGGCCGAGATCGCCAGCGCGACGATGTCCAGCGCGAGCACCCGCAGCACCAGCCGGCGGTTCTCGACCAGGTCGGTGAGCGGCACGAGGAAGATCATGCCCGCGCCGTAACCGAACAGCGTTGCCGTGGTGACCAGGCCGGCGGCGGCAAGGCCCAGGCCCAGCGCGTGGGCGATTACCCCGACCAGCGGCTGCGTCGCCGCGAGGTTGAGCGCGATGACGCCGCAGGCCAGCGTCAACAGCGGCGTGAGTTCGCGGGCGGTGGGCGTGTGCGTGGTTGGGGCGGTACGCGGGGTGACGGCGGGATCGACGGCGCTCATGGAATATGCTTCAGGTGCAAGAAGAGCGCGTAAGCTATGCCTGCTGTGAATATGCGTCCAATTAAAATGACGCATCAACGTTATGCGGAGTTCGCATGAATACACGGGATCTCGAAGCCTTCGTCGCCGTGGTCGACCACGGATCGATCCTCGCCGCCGCTGCCCAGTTGCACCTGACCCAGCCCGGCGTCACGCGGCGGGTGCAGAGCCTGGAGAACACGCTGGGCGTGGCCTTGCTCGATCGCCAGTCCAAGCCGCTGCGGCCGACGGCCGCGGGTCGCGACGCCTACCAGTTGGGCCGGCGCGTGCTCGCTTCGCTGGATGACCTGCGCACCGGCGTGGCGAGCGGCGGAGAGGTGCGTGGCGAGTTCCGCTTCGGCATTACGCCGTTCCTGGCCGACATCGCGCTCGAGGAGCCGCTGTGTTCCCTGAGCGAGGCCTTCCCGGCGCTGCACACGCGCGTTTCCAGCCGCTGGTCGGCGGAGCTGCTGGCCGATCTGGACGCCGGCCGGATCGATGCGGCCCTGGTCTACCTGCCGGGCGACAACGAACCGCCCGCCGGCTTCGAGCGCGAGCGGCTGTGCCGCATCGGCGTGAGAGTGCTCGTGCCGCGCACGTTGAAGCTGCCGCGACGCGTCACGCTGCGCGACCTGTCGGACCAGCCCTGGGTGCTCAACCAGGACGGCTGCGGCTTCCGGCGGGTACTGCGGCGTGCGCTGGAGGCGGCCCAACTGCCGTTCCACGTGGCGGTGGAGGCGTTCGACCCGATCCTGCGGCATTCGCTGATCGCGCGCGGCCTCGGCGTCGGGCTTACGGCCGGCGAGATGCTCAAGGCAAGCCCGTACCGCAAGGCCCTGCGCGTCATCGAGGTGCCGGAGTTCAAGGCCGAGGTCGGTGCCTGGCTGGTCCACCGGGCGACCGATGGCCGCCTCGCCGCGCCGCTGGATCACCTGCGCGGCGCGTTGCGGCAGGCGCTCGCCGCATTCCCGAGATGATCCGGCGGCGAGGGGAAGGAAGGCGCGCCGCCGGATTCGTGCTGCCCGCTGCCCTCGTGCAGTAAGGCGCGCGCGTCTGCGTAGCGCCTTCATTCCGCCGGCTTCATGCCAGATGCGCCGGCCATGCTTCCGACTTCCTCAAGGAGCCATCCCCATGCACATGCGCATCCTGTCCGGCCTCGCGCTGGGCGCCGGCCTGGTCTTCGGAACGCCGGTGGCGCGCGCACAACCGCCGCAGGCGGCCTCGCACGCCGTTCCACGCGAGCAGTGGAACGCGCCGCAGAAGCCGTTCCGCATCTACGGCAATACCTGGTACGTCGGGCCCCGCGGCCTGTCCGCGCTGGTCGTCGACACCGGGCATGGCCTTGCCTTGCTCGACGGCGACCTGCCGGCTTCCGCGCCACTCATCGAGGCGAACCTCCGCGCACTTGGATTCCACGTGCGCGACGTCAAATGGATCCTCAATTCGCACGCGCATCCGGATCACGCCGGCGGCATCGCGGCATTGCAGCGGGCCAGCGGGGCGCAGGTGATCGCGAGCGCGGAGGGCGCGCGTGCGCTGGCGCTCGGCGGGGCCGATCCGGCCGATCCGCAGTACGGCATGTCATCCACTTATCCGCCGGTCCGGCAGGTGAGGCCGGTGCGCGACGGCGAGATCCTGCAGTTGGGCGAGGTGGCGATCACCGTGCACGAAACGCCCGGCCATACGCCCGGCAGCACGTCGTGGACCTGGCGTTCGTGCAGCGAAGGCCGCTGCCTGCACATGGTCTATGCGGACAGCCTCACTGCGCTCGAAGCACCCGGCTTCCGCTACAGCGATCACCCGGAACGGGTCGAAGCGTTCCGCCGGTCGATCGCGACGGTGGCCGCGCTGCGTTGCGACATCCTGCTGACCCCGCATCCCGACGCGAGCGGCTTCTGGCAGAAAGTGGCGCGTCGTACCTCGGATGCGGACAGCATGCCGCTGGTCGATCCTGGCGCCTGCCGCGCCTATGCGGCGGCGGCCGCCATCAAGCTGGACGAAACGCTGCAGCAGGACAAGGCGAAGGTCGTGCGGCAACCGTAACGGCCAGCATTCCTGTTCCGCGGCCATGGCCGGCGGCGCGCGCCCGGCGGAATCAGCCGATGGCCCTGCAGTACCTGGCGTTTTCGAAGATGGCTGCCACGAAGGAGTGGCAGCGGGCCCGCTCATCCACCCGCAGGACTGCCCTTGAACACCGCCAGTTGCGCGGCGAAGGCGCGCTGGTAGGCCGGCCGCGCCTCGCCGCGGGCGACATAGGCCGCGAGGCTGGGGTACTCGTCCAGGATGCCGGAGGGCCTCAGGCGCAGCAGCACGCTCACCATCATGAGGTCACCGGCGCTGAACGCGCCGTCGAGCCATTCGGCGTCGCCAAGCCGGGCGGAAAGCTCGTCCAGCCGCTTGCGGATGCGATCTTTCACCAGCGGCAGGCGCTGCTCGGCCCAGGGCCGGTCGCCCTCCAGGATCCTGACGGTCACCAGTTCGAGGATCGGCGGTTCCACCGTGTTGACCGCGGCAAACATCCACGCGATCGCGCGTGCCCGGGCGTTCGCTTCGTCCGGCAGCAGGCCGGCATGGTGCTGCGCGATGTGCAGCACGATCGCGCCCGACTCGAAGAGCACCAGGTCGCCTTCCTCGTAGGTGGGGATCTGCCCGAACGGATGGAGTGCGCGATGTGCGGGTTCCTTCATCGCGGCGAAGGAAAGCAGGCGCACCTCGTAGGGTTGGCCCGCTTCCTCGAGCGCCCAGCGGACGCGCGTGTCGCGCGCGAGTCCCTGGCCGCGATCGGGCGACTGTTCAAAGGCGGTGATGGTGGGGGTCATCGGCAGGTTCCGTGTTGGAGTCGAGGGCGTCGGGCAGGGCTGGCGACGGCGCCGGACCCGCGCGCCGCCTGGATTCCGTTACCGGCTCTGGCATGTGGCAGAACCGGCGGGCGCGTCATCCGCGCCGGGCGGCCTCGATCGCGGCGATGTCGATCTTGGTCATGCCCATCATGGCGTCGAACGCCCGCTTGGCCGCGGCAGGGTCGGCATCGGTGACCGCGTCGGTCAGGGCGCGCGGCGTGATCTGCCAGGACAGGCCCCAGCGGTCCTTGCACCAGCCGCAGGCGCTGGGCTGGCCGCCGTTGTCGACGATCGCATTCCACAGGCGGTCGGTTTCGGCCTGGTCGTCGGTTGCCACCTGGAACGAGAACGCCTCGGTGTGTGGGAACGCCGGCCCGCCATTCAGGCCCAGGCACGGGATGCCCATGACCGTGAACTCGACCGTCAGCACGTCGCCCTGCTTGCCGGAGGGATAGTTGCCCGGGGCGTGATGGACGGCGCCCACGGCGCTGTCCGGGAACGTCCTGGCGTAGAACGTCGCCGCTTCCAGGGCGTCGCGGTCATACCAGAGGCAGATCGTGTTCTTGCTGGCCATTGCGGGTCTCCTGATTCAGGGGGGGCGAGGATGTTTCCTCACACCTGCGACGAGCGACAGGCGCGCGGATCGACATGTCGGCCTGAAAGGGAGCTGCGCCGTCCGCGGGTGACGGGCGGCGGCTCGCCCCGCACGCGCTGGTCAGCCAGCCTCAGCCTTCTGCTTCAGGGCCGCGGCCTCCCGCGCCAGGTACTCGCGCGTGAGCCGCCCGAACAGCCGGCCGAGCAGGACGCCGAGCCAGCCCTCGAAGGCGAACGACAGGCGCAGGCGGGCGGCATCGACGCCGATCGCATCTACGATGTGGTCGGCGACCATCGTCATGCCCGGCGAACGGACGTGCCACACGAAGCGGCGGCCGGGCTCCAGCATGGTCACGGTCCACACGGCCGGGCGTAGTTTCGGCTGTTCGACGCGGTAGCGCCGGCCGGGCTCCAGCAGCGCGCCGTCGAGGGCCTCGACGCTCGTCACCGTCGGCAGCAGCTCCGGCCAGGAGGCCACGGCGGACAGCAGGCGCCAGACGCGCTCCGCGGGTGCGTGGATGTCCGCGCTCGCTTCGTAGGTCACGGTGTTCATGGCCGGCATGGTGTGGAAGCCCGGCGCGATGCGCAAGCCGCGGCGAACTCAGCCCGGCGTCGGGGAGTGTTGCCCGTAGCGCGCCAGCAGGAAATCGATCGCACTGCGCAGCTTGGCGGTGGGGCGGCGGTCCTGCGCGTAGATCAGGTACATCGGCGAGGGCGTGAGCGACCAGCCGGGCAGCACCGGGTGCAGGCGGCCAGCGGCGAGATCCTCGGCCAGCAGCGGCTCGGGTTGCAGCGCGATGCCGATGCCGCTCAATGCCGCGATGCGCAACGCATTGCCCTGGTTGGCGGTGAAGCGGCCCCGCACGCTGACGGTGCAGGTCGCCCCGTCCGGGCCCACCAGGCGCCAGCGGTCCGAGCGGCGCCAGTAGGACAGGCCCAGGCATTGGTGATGGACCAGCTCGTCCGGGTGCGCCGGGTGGCCATGGCGCTCCAGGTAGGCCGGCGAGGCGGCGAGGATGCGCCGGTAGTGCCGCAGCGGCCGCGCCACCACTCCTGGCTCGGTGGGCTCGCCGACCAGGATGCCCAGTTCGAAGCCGCCGTCGGCGAGGCTCGGCGCGCGATTGTCCAGGGTCAGCTCCATGCTCACCTCGGGGTGGCTCGCCATGTACTCGGCCAGCACGGGCACCATGTGGCTGCCGAATCCGACCGGCGCCACCAGCCGCAGCCGTCCGCGTGGGGCGGCCTGGAGTTCCGAGGCGCTGGCGTCGGCCAGTGCGACTTCGGCCAGCGCCTGCTTGCAGCGTTCGTAATAGAGGTGGCCGACGTCGGAAAGCTGCTGCCGGCGGGTAGTGCGATGAAGCAGGCGCGCGCCGAGGCGCTGCTCGATCGCGGCGATGTGCTTGGCGACCATCGTCGCCGATACGCCGCTCGCCTCGGCCGCGGACGCGAAACTGCCGCATTCCACCACGCGAACGAACATTTCCATCCCGGCCAGCTTGTTCATCACTCAAAACCATTGGGTTTGGTATGAACCAAAGTCTGGCACGTTTATCCAGCTCCGGTGTGGATTCATCCTGTGCGCATGCCTTCCCGACGTGAGGAGCGCCACCATGCCGAGCCTGCACCTGGACATTCCCAGCATCGACTGGATCGAACGCGCGCCGCGCGGCGGCAAGCCCGGCCGCGGCAAGGCTTGCCCTGCCGACGCTGACCGTGCGCCAGCTCCGGACGACAGGCTTGCGGGCAGGGCGTCCGGGCGGGAAGCTCGGGATCCGCAGCCGTGGCCACATGGACCCGTGGGCGCGATGGCGTAGCTCCAGCGGATCGATCAGGGAAGCGCAACCTTTGCAACCGGCAGGGAAGGCGTCCGCACCGGCTGCGCTCCCGGACGTAAGGAAAAGGCATTGAGCCAGACACACGCGCCCTATCACGCGCACATCTACTACGACGCGGACAGCCGGCCGCTGGCCGAGACCGCGCAGCACGTGCTGCGCGAGCGGATGGCTTCGGGCGAGCTTGCCCAACTGCTGTTCGTCGGCAGTCTGCGCGACGGCCAGGCCGGTCCGCATCCACAGTCGCAGTTCGAGATCCACTTCACCGCCGATGCGCTGCCGGTGGTGCGCGAGTTCCTCCGCGCAACCGGGCTCCGGGCCCTGGTCCATCCACTGACCGACGACGACCTGGCCGACCACACCCGCCTGGCCGAGTGGATCGGCACACCGCTCGAACTGGACCTGGATACGCTGGATCCGCCCGGCCACAACAAGGGTGTGGCGTGTTTCGGCATCTCCGATTTCTAGGGCGGGGCCTCGATGCCTGCGTGCGGCGCCGATCCGGTCCTGGAGGATCCGGGGCGTGCCGGCACGCGCATGGTGACGCGTACCGGCACGCCCGCGATCAGTGCTCGAGCACCCGCATGTCCTTTTGCAGCAGGCCGAGCTTTTCGTGCATGAAGTCCTGCGGGCGGGTGCTGCCTATCCCGTAGAAGGCGGTGTAAAGCACCGTGGAAGGCGCGCTTTCGGTGTCCTGCGGCGCGACCACCGCGTTGATCATCATCAGGTTGTCTTCGAAGCGCGCCACGCCGTTGTAGGGATACTGCCGCCCGGACAACTTCTGCCAGCGGCTGGTCAGGTCCGTGTCCAGGCCCTGCGGCGGCACGACATAGCGCTGCACGTTGATGTTGTCCTGGTCGTCCTGGGTCGAGTCCTTCCAGATCTGGATATCGCCCACGTCCCACACCGGCTTGTCGTGATCCATGAAGAAGCGGAAGCCGAGGTTGAGCAGGTTTTCCGGTTCCACCGGCTGCACGGCGGAACTATAGGAGAACGCCACCCGCTGCGAACGGTAGGCGAAGCGCTTGCCGTAATCGGCGTCCAGATGGATGTTGTGGAAGGCCGCCGGCAAGGCGGCGGGCGCCTTGAGATAGTCCTTCCACTGCGCCAGCGTTCCCTGGTAGGTGGCGTAGATGAAGTTGGCGAGCTGGTCCATGTCCAGCCGGTTGCCGTTTTCCTGGGCGGCGGGCGCCATGCGCATCATCATCACGCAGCCATCCGGCACGGGCAGGGTGTACGCCACGACCACGCCGTTGAGATACGGGAAGGGCCAGGTGTCGACGAGCCACGGCCGCTCCCAGCGGTCGGTATAGCTGGATTCGGTGGCCGGCTTGCCCAATGAGGTGATCGTGATCTTTTCGCCTGCCACCGCGCGCTGGAACAGGCCGGCGCTGGCGAGCAGGTCCATGCGCGCCTTGGCATTGCTGTAGAACAGCGCCGCGTCCATGTTGTCGGGTCGACTCACGTGCAGCAGCATCGTATGGCCTACCTGGCCCAGATCCACGAAGCCATTGGCGTCCAGCGAAAAACGCTTGGCTGCCCGACCCTCGCGCTGCCATTGGCCATTGTCGTCGCGCACGATCAGGGTGGGGAAGGCGTACAACCGGGTCTGCTCGACCAGCAGCCGCGTGGAACCCTTGCCCGCCGGGAACAGGTTGGGCGCCTCCCTGGCCAGCAGGGCCTTGAGCTGCTCAGCGCCGTTGGCATCGGACCGTGACTGCAGGGTGCGGTAGAACTCATCGAGCCCGAGCGGCAAGGCGAAATCGGTTTTCCAGTGACCGTTCTGCAGGGCGTCGAAAATGTCGAGCTGGTAGACGGTATTCCTGTCGACCACGGCGCGGTTGTCCGGTGCGTCGAGCACTTCGCCGATCGGCAGGCCGTAGTTGAGATTCTCGTTCGGCGACTTGGCCAGCACCACGCCGATCACCTTGCCGTGTTCGTCCAGCAGCGGGCCGCCGCTGTTGCCCGGCGAGGCCGGCGCCGAGAAGCGCATCCACTTCCAGCTGCCGTCCTGCTCCTCGGGCGTGTCGGAGGTGTAAAGCCCGTCGCGGATCACCACCCCGGTGCCCAGCGCGTTGCCCACGGCATACACGATGTGGTTGAGCTCGGGCCTGGCGTTGGTGGCCAGCACGTCGCCGCCGGTCTTGCCCGCCAGCGTGAAGACCACGAAGTCCTTGCCCATGGAGAACTTCACGATCTTGTCGATCGCATACACGTGTCCGGCGGCGTCGCGCAGCTGCGGCGGGCCCCACAGGCTGTCCATGCCGGCGAGGAGCACATGGCCCGCGGTGACGTAGCGGTTGTTGCCGATGGCGAAGGCGGTACCGATCGAGTAGTACTTGTCGTTGCGCTCCTGGAAAGGCAGCAGGTTCAGCGGCAGCGGCTTTTCGTAGGTCAGCGGATCGGAAGTGGGCTTGGCCTGCACTACCTCGAACGTGGCCGCCTGGATGCCCGGCAGCAGCGACGGGTCGAGTGTGGCTGCGTGCCCCGGCACGGCATGGACAGCGCAAATGATCGGCAGGATCAGCATCCATGCCCATGCGGCCGCTTCCCTGCCGATGCGGCCGAGCCTTCCACGCAAGCTTTGCATGTGTTTTCCCCCGATGGTTCGTTGGCGACCTCACCGCCCCCGGTGTCCGCCGCAAGGCATCTTGGCATGCCCGGCCCAGCGCCTGCACGGTCCGTGAGTCGGCAACCCATCGTCATGCGGATCCTCCCATGGCGCGCGGGGCATCGCGGGGTATCGCCGAGGTCCTGGCCGACGCCGTGCTGGCCATCGGCAGTTTCGAGAACGGCCGGGATGACCGGCGCGAGCCGAAGCGCCGCGGCGTTTCCTCAGGACCCGTGCTTCACGAAGTCCACGAACGCCCGCAATGGCGCGGGCAGGTGCTTGCGTCCCGGGTAGTAGAGATAGGGGCCGGTGAAGCGCTGCCACCAGGGTTCGAGCACGGGTTCCAGCACGCCGCTGTCCAGGTACGGCTGCAGCCAGCCTTCGAACAGGTGGACGATGCCCAGGCCTTCGATGGCCGCATGCAGCGCGAGGTCGGCACCCGCACCGAGCCGTACCAGCAAGGGTCCGGTCGGGTCGACGCGCACGATCTCGCCTCCGCGCTCGAACTCCCAGGCGGGAATCACGCCACTGGCGAACTGGCCGCGCAGGCAGGCATGGTCGAGCAGGTCGCGCGGGTGGCGCGGGCGGCCATGGGCCTGCAGGTAGGCTGGCGCCGCGGCGGTGGCCATGCGCTGGAAGCGCGGCCCGATCGGCACGGCGATCATGTCCTTTTCCAGCCGCTCGTCGTAGCGGATGCCGGCGTCGCAGCCGGCGGCCGGCAGGTCGACGAAGCTCTCCTCGACGACGACGTCCAGCCGGATATCGGGATAGGCCTTGAGGAAGGGCGCGACGATCGGCGGCAAGACCAGTCGCGCCACGGTGGCGGGCACGTTGAGCCGCAGCGTGCCGGCGGGACGGTCGCGATAGTGGTTGACCAGGTCCAGCGCCGCTTCCACCTCGCCCAGGGCGGGGAACAGCCGCTCGGCCAGTCGCGCGCCTGCCTCGGTCGGCGCGACGCTGCGCGTGGTGCGGTGGAGCAGGCGCACGCCCAGCCGGGTTTCCAGCCGCCGCACGCTCTCGCTCAGGCGCGAGGCGGACACGCCGCTGGCGCGCGCGCCCTGGCGAAAGCCGCCGGCCCGCACCACCGCCAGGAAAGCGAAGAGATCCCGCAGCTCTGCGTCCATTGTCCGGATATCCGTACGGCCGTGCCGATTGCAACGGATTATCAGCCAGCCGCGTTGTCCGTACAGTGCGCGCCATGGGGCATCCTCCGCCCTTTCCCTGGAGAACGACATGAGCAAGCCGACGAACGCGGGCAGCTACGCCCTGGGCCGTTTCACCGTCGACCGCATGGGTTACGGCGCCATGCAACTGGCCGGTCCGGGCGTGTTCGGCCCGCCGAAGGATCCCGAGGCCGCGCGGGCGGTGTTGCGCGAAGCGGTGGCCAGCGGGGTGAACCACATCGACACCAGCGACTTCTACGGACCGCACGTCACCAACCGGCTTATCCGCGAGGCGCTGCACCCGTATCCGGAGCACCTGGTGATCGTGACCAAGGTCGGCGCAGTGCGCGGCGCGGATGCCTCGTGGAACCCGGCGCAGAGCCCGGCCGAGCTGACCGCCGCGGTGCACGACAACCTGCGCAACCTCGGCGTGGATGCGCTGGACGTGGTGAACCTGCGCGTCATGGGCAGCGTGCACGCGCCCAGCGAGGGTTCGATCGAGCCGCAGTTCACCGCGCTGGCCGAGCTGCAGCAGCGCGGGCTCATCCGCCACCTCGGCCTGAGCAACGTCACCGTCGCGCAGGTGGCGCAGGCACAGGGTATCGCCGAGGTCGCCTGCGTGCAGAACCACTACAACCTCGTGCATCGCGGCGACGATGCGCTGATCGATGCGCTCGGCCGGCAAGGCATCGCCTACGTGCCGTTCTTCCCGCTGGGCGGCTTCACGCCGCTGCAGTCCGACGGCCTGTCGGCCATTGCCCGCCGCATCGGGGCGACGCCGATGCAGGTCGCGCTGGCCTGGCTGCTGGCGCGCGCGCCCAACATCCTGCTCATTCCCGGCACCTCGTCAGTGGCGCACCTGCGCCAGAACCTCGCGGCGGCGTCGGTGCACCTGGATCCGGTGGTGACGGCGGAGTTGGATGCGATCGGCGCCCAGGCGAAGGCCTCATCCGCCAGTGTTCGTCACGGCGGATAACGGAAGAGCACGGACGGCGCGCCGAAGAATTCGACGGTTTCGCCGGCCACGGCGCCCAACGAGCTGGCGACGCGGATCGAGGCCGTGTTCGCGGGACGAATGATGCTGGTGATCGCCGGATGCCGCAGCACCTCGCGCGCATAGCGCAACGCCGCCGCCGCGCCCTCCCGCGCGTAGCCCTTGCCCCAGGCCTCGGGGGCAAGGGTGTAGCCGATCTCGAAGGCGGGGAATCCCTCGGGTTCCTGGCAGCCGATCCGGCCGAGGAAACGCCCGGTGGCGCGCTCTTCCACGGCCCACAAGCCGAAGCCGCGCAGCACCCAGTGCCCGGTGATCATCGCCATCTGGCGCCAGGCATCGGCGCGCGCCAGCGGGCGCCCCTCGCCCAGATGGCGGGTCACTTCCGGATTGGCCATCATGGCCGCGTAGGCTTCGAAATCGTCCGGGGCAAGGCCGCGCAACAGGAGGCGGTCGGTGGTCAGGCGCGGGATGTCGAGCGTCGGTCGGGACATGGGTCTGCTTTCGCCGGGAGAGTGCACAGGCTGCCGTAGCGCGACTGGAGCGACAAGAGCCAATCGCTCCTCCAAATGCCGGCGCAAGAACCGCCCCTCACCCCAGCCCTCTCCCCGGTGGGGAGAGGGAGCCAAGCGCTGTCCTGGAATGTGGAGATTCCCGCACGCGCCAACCCGCTCCCTCTCTCCACCGGGGAGAGGTTGGGGTGAGGGGCCGATTGTCGCGAGCGACGCTTGTCTGGCGCGGGGCTTTTTCCCATTGCGAAAGGGGCGAAGCGCTGTCTGGAACGTGAGACTCCCGCACGCGCCGACTCGCTCCCTCTCCCCTGCGGGGGAGAGGGTTGGGGTGAGGGGCCGATTGTCGCGAGCGGCGTCCGCCTGGCGCGGGGCCGTCCTTTGGGGTTTGCGAAAAGCCCGCCAATGGAACTGTGTAGAGTGCCCTCTTCGAGCCCGTGCATGCTTTCCGCGCCATCGAGGCACGCACCACCGACACAAGCCAGTGGAGTCAAGGAATGAACGCTGCCCGCTCATCGACCGCCATCACCATGCTCAGCGCCTGCGTACTTGCCGCGGGAGGCGTGGCCCTGCTGTTCGCCTCCGACGAGCTGCTTCCCCGGCTGATCCCGGGAACGCCCACCAGCGCCACGGTGCTGGGGCAACTGGTGGCCGCCGGCTGGCTGGCGGTCGCGTGGCTCGACTGGAGCCAGCGCCATCTCGTCATCGGCGGCATCTACGGCCGGCCCATGGTGCTCGCCAACCTGGCGCTGTACATGGTCAGCGCCTTCAGCACGGGACATCCGGCGATGACCGCCGGGGCGCCGCCGGTGCTGCGCCTGCTCACGCTCCTGTTCGGGGCGCTGGCGCTGGTCTACGCGGCGCTGCTGATGCGTGGTCCGTTCGGCGTCGATACGGCCGCGCAGTCGGACTGAGCTGCCGCTCGACGCGACGGTATTCGAACCGGCCAGCGTTCAGCGCGCAGCCTTGCGACGTTGTGAGCGCGTGGCGGCGTCGCACGCCGCGTCCCAGCGCCGCGCGGCGGCGCAGCGTGGTCGCGCATCTGGTCTTCGGGGTCGGCTTGTACCTCGCGGCGGAAGGGTGGACGCTGCGGGTCCGCAGACGAAGCGGGCAGTGGCCTTGTCGAAAACGAGGGCCCGAAAGCGTCGTGCCAGTGTTCCTTCTCACCCGAGCAAGAACCCCGAGCACGTGCCACCTCACGAGGAGTAAGACATGGGTACCGTCAAACTGCACCGCGTCCTTCGCACCACGCCCGAGCGCCTCTACCGCGCGTTCGTCGACCCGGATGCCCTGGCCAAGTGGCTTCCGCCCAACGGTTTCACCGCCAAGGTGCACCACATGGACGCCAGGGTGGGCGGCAGCTTCCGGATGTCCTTCACCAATTTCTCGACCGGCAACGGCCATGCCTTCGGCGGTACCTACCTCGAGCTGCAGCCGGGCGAGCGGCTGCGCTACACCGATACCTTCGACGACCCCAACCTGCCCGGCGAGATGGTCACCACCGTCACGCTGGCGAAAGTGTCCTGCGGCACCGAGCTCACGGTGGTGCAGGAGGGCATCCCTGCGGCGATCCCGACGGAGGCCTGCTACCTGGGTTGGCAGGAATCGCTCGTGCTGCTGGGCAAGCTGGTGGAGGCGGAGATTCCGGACTGACGGCCGTCACCGTGGCGAGCTTCTGGGCCGCATAGGCGGCGTGCCGTCCGACCGCACCACGCCTCGCGAAGGCTTGTCCGCGGCCGGCGCCTCGGTAGAAGCTGTCGCGAACCCGGAGCGAAGGCGGAGACCCGCATGGCCGTTGGTGGAAAGGCGAACCGGTCGCTGTTCGATCTCGACCTGTTGCGTGCGCTGCTGGCGGTGGCCGATTGCGGAAGCTTCACCGCGGCGGCGGCGCGGCTGCATTCGACGCAGTCGACGGTGAGCCAGAAGGTGCGCCGGCTGGAGGAGATGGCCGGCCACCCGTTGCTGGTGCGTGGCAAGCGCGAGGTGCGGCCGACGGACCAGGGCGAGAAGCTGCTGGCCTATGCGCGGCGCATGCTGGCGCTCAACGACGAGATGCTCGACGCGCTGGCCGGCGCCGCTGCGGTGACGCTGCGGCTGGGCGTACCGGAGGATTTCGTCGCCGGACGCACCACGCGCCTGCTCGCAGGCTTCAACCGCAAGCATCCGCAGGTCAAGCTCGAAGTGACCACGGGCCTGAGCCGGGACCTCGCACACGCCTACGACCATGGCGAGCTCGACCTCGTCCTGGTCAAGCAGCGGCGCAACAGCCGCGAAGCGGTCGCCCGCTGGCCCGAGAAGCTGGTCTGGATCGACAGCGCACGGCATCCCGCCATCGACCTCGATCCCTTGCCGCTGGTGACCTTTCCGCCGCGCGGCCTCTATCGGGACGAGATGATCAAGGTGGTCGAGGCACAGGGGCGCGAGTGGCGGATCAGCTTCACCAGTTCGAGCCTCTTCGGCGTGCAGGCGGCCGTGGCCGGCGGGCTCGGCATCAGCCTGCTGCCCGCCCGCGCGGCGACGTCCGAGCATCGGGTGCTGACGCGGCGACAGGGGCTGCCGTCGATCGAATCGATGGACATCGCGATGCTCCATCGCCCGATGGCGGATCCGGTCATCCGGGAACTGGGACGCGAACTGGCCCTGATGCTCGGGCGGCACCGCGGTTGAGCGCCGGGGCCTCTGGCGCGGATAGCGGCCGGGACCGTCAGGCCGACGCCGGTCGTTCGAACTCGCCGCACCGCACGATGAGGCGGCCGGCGGGAGCGCCCGCCACGGCCGCGGCGCCGTTGGGCGCGTCGACGACGACGAAGGTCGCCTCGTTGCCGACCGCCAGCCCGTAGCCGGACTGGCCGATGGCTTCGGCGCCGGCGTGGGTGACCATGTCCAGCGCGACGTGCAGGTGCTCGTCGGTGTAGAAGCCGGAGCGGTAGCCGACCAGCATGGCCCGCTGCAGCATGTCGCCGTTGCCGTAGGGCCACCAGGCGTCGCGGATGTTGTCGCTGCCGGCGAACACGCGGACGCCGGCCTCGCGCAGGCGCAGCACGGGCGGGAAGGGACGATCGCCGGGCGCGTTGGTCATGATGGCGACGCCGGCATCGGCCAGCGCACGCGCCGCCCGGTCGACGGCCTCGGGCGGCACTTCCCCGAGCGAGTAGGCGTGGCTGACGGCCACGCGTCCTGCCATCCCCAGCGCCTTGGCGCGTTGCGCGATGCGCAGCAGTTGGCCGACGCCCTGCACGCCCGGCTCGTGCAGGTGAATGTCGACCTTGCTGCCGTACTGCTCGGCGATGCCGAAGACCACGTCGAGCTGCGCTTCGGCATCGCCGTCGAACGTCGTGGGATCGATGCCGCCGATCACCGTCGCACCCTCGCGCATGGCGGCCTCGAGCACGGCTGCGCTGCCGGGGCAGGAGACCACGCCGGCCTGCGGAAAGGCGACGATCTCGATGTCGACGATGCCGCGCCACCGTTCGCGCGCCTCCAGCACCGCATGCAGATGGGACAGCCCGGTGCTGGCGTCCACGTCGACATGGCAGCGCATGGCGACGGTTCCGAACGCGGCGGCCTGCGCGATCAGGGCGCTGGCGCGTTCCGCCATGGGGCGCGAGCGGGCCAGCAGGCGCTTCTCGATCGCCAGCCGCTCACGCAGGGTCGCCGCCGGCAGGTGCGGTTGCCAGCGGTCGCCGACGAAGCTCTTGTCCAGGTGGATATGGCCGTCGACGAAGCCCGGCAGCACCAGCCGCCCGCCCAGGTCGACCGTTTCCGCGGCCGGCAGTGCCTCGCCGGTGGAGGCGAGGCGGGCGATGCGTCCATCCTGGACGGCCAGGCGCAGTGCGTTGCCATAGCGGTCGACGGCGTTGTCGAAAAGGCGGTCGAACATGGTGTGCTCCGATGGGTCGCGGAGGCTCCGTGGGGAGCACGGCATGCAGCCGTGCGCGGTGGTCTCCGGCAGGCGACGTTCAACCTTATCGAGCCGATGCGCCATTTCCCAATGAAATGATTGGATGGGCTTCAGTGGATTTCCGAATGGGTGGATTCTGGCGACATGCCACGCCCGCCAGCGGTCCCATACGAAGCAGGGCCTGCCCATGCTGCAGCGCAGGGGCCGACAGGCGACGCACCGGCGCTGGCGGGAACGCGACTCCCTCGGCCTTGGTGCTCGCGCATCGCCGCACGCGGTGCGATGCTGCGGCGCGATGAGCTCCCCAGACGACACCGACGCCAGGCTTGCCCGCCTAGCCTGCGATACCGCGCTCGATGCGCCGGACCAGTGGCAGCGGCGCGCCGCGGCGCTCGAATGGATGGAAAGCGCCTGGCTGGAACTGGCAGGAAACGCCACGGCGCAGGCGCTGCGTGCGCGGCTGGAGCATGCCGACGACCTGCTGCACCGGCGCCTTCGCGCCATGGTCCGTGTCGGCCTTGGACCTACGCTCTTCCAGCGCTGGCGAGAGGAGGCGGACACGGCGCTGCGCGGCGAGGGCTACGACGCTCTGGACGAGATGGTCGCCGGCGTGCTGCGGCTGTCCGATCCGGGGAGCGAGCTGCGGCCGCTCGCGCCGGAGATGGTGTTCTACCAGCCGACGCCGGCGCGCCACGTGCTGGACATGCTCGTTCGCACCGCGCTCGGCCCGCGGGACGTGCTGGTGGACCTGGGCTCCGGGCTGGGCCACGTGCCGATGCTGGCGGCGCTGTGCACCGGTGCGCGTGCCTTGGGCGTGGAATGGCAGCCGGCCTATGTCGCCTGCGCCCGGCACGCGGCGCGCGCGCTGGGCCTGGAAGCCGTAAGGTTCGTGGCCGCCGACGCGCGCGACGTCGATCTCTCTGCAGGAACGGTGTTCTTCCTCTACACGCCCTTCGGTGGATCGGTGCTGCGCGCGGTGCTCGATGCGCTGCGCGCCCAGGCCGCCCGGCGGCCGATCCGGGTGTGCACCTTCGGCCCGTGCAGCCGTATCGTTGCCGGCGAGTCCTGGTTGCGCGCGGATGGGCCGCCGGCGCTGGACCGGGTGGTGACGTTCGACGTGGCGGTCCCATGAGAGGGAGGGAGGCACCGATGAAGAATTCACGCTGGGGAAGCGCGCTCGCGCTGCTGCTGTTACTGCTCGCCGGATCGCCGCGTGCGATGGCGGCTTCCGATGAAGCGACGGCGATCCGCCAGGCCATGGCCGCGCAACAGGCCGCCTGGAACCGTGGCGACGTGGATGCGTTCATGCAGACCTACAAGGATGCGCCGGACACGACCTTCGTCGGCCGCACGGTGCGCAAGGGCTACCGGGCGATCCTGGAAAGCTATCGGCGCCATTACGCCACCCGCGCGCAGATGGGCCGGCTGACCTATTCGGACCTGGACGTGCGGTTGCTGCCCGGCGCCGGTGGCGAGGTGCGCTATGCGGTGGTCACCGGACGCTTCCACCTCGATCGCACCGCGCATGGCGAAGTGGCGCAGGACGACGGCATCTATTCGCTGCTGTGGGAGAAGACGGCCGGCGGCTGGAAGATCATCCTCGATCACACCAGCTGAGGATGATGGCCGCATGGAGGCACGCGGTCGTGATGCCCGCGCGCCTCACCCGCGGCGGTCGAGCCGGTAGACGTCGGTCGCCAGCGCGCTCAGGCCGCGAGCGGCCAGCCCCGGCTGTTCGGCGAGGATGTCGCGATGCTCCAGCGTCGCGATGTGCCAGAGCGGGCCGTACAGTCGCTCGACCTCGGCCGGCGGCACCGCGAACGGCGGACCGTCCATGTCGCCGGCCGGATAATCCAGCGTGATCAGCAGGCCGCGGCACGCCGGCGGCAGGCGCGCATAGACCGACTGCACGTACTGCTGGCGCATCGCCGGCGGCAGCGCGATCAACGCGGCGCGATCGTAGATGGCCGTGCAGCCGGCCAGGGTGCCCGCGTCCAGGTCGAACACGTTGCCCTGGATCACCTCGATCTCGCCGGCCACGTAGTGTTCGCCAATGGCCGAGGCATGCCGCTGCGGCTCGAGCCCGTGCTCGGCAAAGAACGCCTGCACCGCCAGCGGCGACAGTTCCACGCCGAGCACGCGCAGGCCCTGCGCGGCCAGCCACAGCATGTCCAGCGTCTTGCCGGCCAGCGGCACCAGCACGCGCGTGCCGCGGGGCACCTCCAGCGCCGGCCAGTGCCTTTCCAGCAGCGGCATCACCTCGGAACGGTGGAAGCCGGTGCGGCCTTCGCGCCAGCAGTCGAGCCAGAAGCTTGCGTCCACGAGGATCGTCCTTTGGGAAAGCGGAAAACGCGCAGGCGAAGGTACCAGCGCGCAGGCCGCATGCAAGCCTGCTTCTGACGAGTCCAACCTCGAGCCCGGCCTGCTATCTCCGGCTCGGCGGTCTCCCGTATCCTGCGCTTGCCGGAATCGACTCCGGCGCTATGCGAACAGGGAGAGAAATGCTGATGAATGATTGGAAGTGTTTCAGCCCCGCCACTCGCGGCCGGATGCTGGCCGCCGTGGCTGCTGCTGGTTTCGCCGCCGTGCTTGGACCGATGCCTGCCCAGGCGCAGGAAACCGGCGGCAGCATTTTTGGCTGGGCGCCGGCCGGCCAGACCGTCACCGTCAAAGGGGTGACATCGGGTACGCGACGGCATGCCAAGGTCAAGGACAGCGGCCAGTATTCCATTGGCCGGCTGCCGCTTGGCATCTACACGGTGACGCTGGAGAAGGACGGCAAGCCGGTCGATACCCGCTCGAACATCAGCCTCAAGGTCGGGCGCGGCGCTGAAGTGGATTTCGCCTGTCCCAATGACCACTGCGAAAAAAGCGAAGAGGGTTGAAACCGATCGCAGGGGCTGTTCGATCGATGGCCCCTGCTGTTCGCGACCGCGATGCCGACTCGTCATCATTTCGACGCGGCATGGCATGCTGGCCCATGGCCACCGAGGAATCCATGCCATGGCTCTGCGCCTGTCCGCGTTTCTTTTGCTCCTGTTCGCATGCGTGCCGGCCGGTGCGGCCGCTGACGCGCAGGCCGGCCACTACCGCGTGGTCGGTTATGCCACCGACTGGAACGCCACCGATGCTCGCACGCTCGATCGCATCGACACGCTGATCTTCGCTTTCGCCCACGTGGAGCAAGGGCGGGTGGTCCTGCCTGACGGTGCGCTTCCGCGGCTCGAACGCGTGCTTGCGCTCAAGCGCGGCAAGCCGTCGCTCCAGGTCACGATCGCGGTCGGTGGCTGGGGCGCGGGCGGGTTCTCCGAAGCCGCGGCGACCGCCGACGGCCGCGAACGCTTTGCGCAGAGCGCGGCGCAACTGGTCGCCTCGCACGGTGCCGACGGGCTGGACGTGGACTGGGAATACCCCGGCCACCACGAATCGGGCATCGCCTCCAGCCCGGCCGACCGTGGCAACTTCACGCTGCTGCTGAAGGCGCTGCGCCAGGCGCTGGACCGCGAGTCGGGCAAGGACGGCCGCCACTACGCGATCAGCATCGCGGTAGCGGACGGGCCGTTCGTGGATGGCATCGACATCGCCGCGGTCGCACCGGTGGTGGACTGGTTCAACCTGATGACCTACGACTTCGTCAACCGCATGACGCCCACCACCGGCCACCACACCGGGCTGTACCGCTCGCCGCTGGCGCCAGCCGATGCGCGCAGCGGGGATGCCGCGGTTCGCCAGTTCATCGCCGCCGGCGTGCCACCGGGAAAGCTGCTGCTCGGCGCGGCGTTCTACGGGCGCGAGTTCGACGACGTGCAGGCCGCGCACGACGGGGTCTACCAGGCCTACGGCCATTACCAGGGCGAGCACCCGTGGCCGCAACTGAAGCGTGACTACATCGGCCGCAAGGGCTTCGTGCGCCACTGGGATGCCAAGGCCATGGCGCCCTGGCTGTGGAACCCGCGCACGCGTGCTTTCATCAGTTACGACGATCCGCAGTCGATCGCGGCGAAGGCCGCATACGTCAAGGCGCAGCGACTGGGCGGGATCATGTACTGGGAGCAGACGCAGGACCCGCAAGGGGAGCTGGTGGACGCGATCTGGCAAGGCCTGCGCTGAAGGTCGCGCTTGCGCAATGGTCGTGCCTTTCGGTCGAGGTGGTGCGCATGGCCGGGCGCAGTGCGGCCGCGTCGTTCCTAGTCGTGCGATCCGTCGGTGTCGGGTCTGATGGATGCGTCGGGAGGGGGATCGGCCGCGTCGTCATCCATCCGGTAGTCGCTCCCGCCGGGCTCGACCATCCCCGAGCGCAAGCGGTCGCCGAGCGCAGCCACTTCCGCCACGGATGCCCGCGTGAGCTGCGCCAGTCCCAGGCCCGCCGCGATGCCACCGGCGATCAGCAGGGCCGGATGTTCGCGCGCCAGGCGTTGTGCATCGCGCAGGATTTGTTCGGCGCCCTGGCTGCGCAATCCGCCGGAAAGGCGGCGCAGGCCGTCCGCCATGTCCGTCACGTGGGAGGACAGGTGCGCCGCCTCGCTCTCGTGCATCTGGGCGGCCATCGCTTCGATGCTGTCGGCGAACAGGCCGATCCCGTCGGCGGCCAGGCGACAGTAGTGCAGCAGCGGGTCGCCGTCGGTGGCATCGGCGGCCGTGCCCGCGGTGGAAAGGCGGCTGTGTTGCGCTGGGTCCATTCCGGCTTCGATATCGGCGAACGCGACGAAGCGTCAGGATCGCCGGTTCGCGATGACAGGCCCGTCTAGAGGCAACACCCGTTCGGCCGGCGCCGCGAGAGACGTCAACCTGCGTGCGCTTCCAGGCGGTAGCCGTCCGGATCGGTCACGAACGCGGCGTAGTAGTCCGGGCCGTAGTCGGGCCGCGGCCCCGGCGCGCCGTGGTCGCGGCCGCCGTGCGCGAGGGCGGCCGCGTGGAAGGTGTCGACGCCGGCGGAATCGCGTGCCTTGAAGCATACGTGCAGGCCCGAGCGCGGGTCGGAGGCGACCGGCTGGTCGGTGGCCAGCAGCCAGAGCACGGCGGTGTCGCTGCCATAGCCCAGCGAGGCCGGGTCCTCGCTCAGGCAGCGATAGCCGAGCGGGGCGAGCGCGGCGTCGTAGAAGCGGCGGCTGGCGGCAAGGTCGCGCACGCCAAGGGAAAGGTGATCGATCATCTGCGGACTCCTTGGGCTGGAAAGCATCGGATCAGCTGCGCTGCACGGCGAACTCGGCGACGGTTTCCCACGCGCCGTCGGCTGCGCGCCGTTCGCCGAGCCAGCGGAAGCGGTCGGCGGCCATGTCGAGGAAACTCCAGCGGGTCGGTGAACCGGTCGCGTCGGTGCCTTCCTGCACAATGCGATCGCCCACGCGGCGGCCGGTCTGGCGGTTGTAGTACTGGCGCAACGGGTCGCTCCACAGGATGTGCCAGGCGTCGATGCCGGGGTCGTACACGCGCAGCGTGCTGCCGACGAAGACGCCCGGTAGCGTCCACACGTCCTGGATGGCGCGGCCTTCCAGCACCCAGGCGGCGTGGATCCGGCCGCCGACGACGGCAGTGGTCTTGCCTTCGGCGACCACCCGGGCATCGAACGTCCAGTCGCCGACCAGCCAGCCGTAGGTGTCCATCGCGGCCGCGCGGTCGGCGGCCGGGCCGGGCGCGAGCAGTGCGTCGGTGAAACGGTTCATGGTCTTTCCTCGTTGCGGAGCGGCCAAGGTACCTCGGGCGTCGCGCGGTGGCGTGGGAAAAATTGCTATGTTCCGGCGCATGGCGATCACCTCGACACCGCTTGCTTCGGGCCCCGGCTGGAGGGTGTTCGACGTGTGCTGCACGGCAGGGCCTGCCGACCCAGTGTTCGAGGAGCAGCACGGTTCGTACTGCCTGGCCGCGGTGCTGGCCGGCACGTTCCAGTACCGCGCGCCGAACGGTCGCGCGCTGCTTGCGCCCGGTGCGGTGCTGCTGGGCAACCAGGGCCAGTGCTTCGAATGCGGCCACGCGCACGGCCGTGGCGACCGCTGCCTGTCGGTGCATTTCGACGCTGCCTGCTGGGAGGGCGTGGTGGCCGCGGTGCCGGGCGCGCGCCATGCAGACTTCGCGCAGCCGCGCCTGCCACCGTTGCCCGAACTGCTGCCGTTCGCCAGCGGCCTCGCCGTAGCGACGGAAGCGGCGGCACTGGAAGAACTCGCCTTCGGTTTTGCCGGCGCGGCGCTCGAAACGCTGGCGGATCATCCGTCGACCGGGCGTGTCGGCGCTCGCGACGAGCGGCGTATCGCCGGCTCGCTGCGGCGCATCGAGCAGGGTCTTGCGTTGCTGTAGCTGCGT